>CBDTYJ010000016.1:0-19440 GCA_965364575.1 uncultured Gammaproteobacteria bacterium | reverse complement strand
TGGTCGTCGATTCCGCCGGGGCCCGGGTGGGTGCGGTAGCCCGGGGCACTGTCGATCAGGCCGCGGAGCTGGCGGCACAGCGGCGCGTGATCGTCCTGGCGCCGGCTGACCAGGTCCTGGTCACGCGAGTCGATCTGCCCGTCCGCGGCGCCGCGCGCATGCGCCAGGCCCTGCCCTTCGCCCTCGAAGAACAGGTCGCAGAGGATCTGGAGCTGATGCACTTCGCCGCCGGCAGGCGCGAACCGGACGGTTCCCTCGCGGCCGCTGCGGTGCGCCGCGAACGGCTGCAACACTGGGTCGGAGCCCTCGAGCAACACGGCATCGAGATCTCCTCCGTGATGGCGGAACAGTCCGTGGTCCCCGCTTCCCCGACCTCGACCATCTGGCTGATCGAAGACGGCGCCTGTCTGATCCGGCGGCCCGGCGAACCCGGCCTCAGGGTCGAGGGCGATTCGATAGACGAGTTCATGATCTTCGGCGATCCCCGGGATGGCGACACGGAAGGCGGAGCCCACCTGACCGTGTATCTGGACGCCAGCGATCAGGCCCGCTTTGGCGCCGATCTCGACACGCTGCGGGACCAGCTCACCAGCGTCGAGGTGAAGCTGCTGCCCGACGGGGCGCTGCCGCTGCTCGCAGCGACCGCGGTCCGCGAGCCCGGCGTCAACCTGCTGCAGGGAGACTTCGCCCCGCGCACCGGGATCCAGCGGCTGTTGAGACCCTGGCGGACGGCCGCCGCACTGCTGCTGGCCCTGATCTCTCTGATGGTCATCCGCCAGGGGGCAGAGTTATTCCAGCTCAAGGCCGAGGAGGAACACCTGGACCAGTCCATACAAACCGTGTTCCGGGAAGCCATGCCCGACGTCACGCGAGTGGTCAACGCGCGGGGCCAGATGGAGACCCGGCTGCGGGCGATCCGCTCCGCCGGTGGCGGCAGCGACGCGCCCTTCCTCGCCATCATGGAAGTCATTAGCCGCGCGCTGGTGGCTGAGCCGGAAGCCCGTCTCGAATCTTTGAGCTTCCGCAACGGCATCATGGAACTCAAACTGGCGGCGCCCAGCGTCGACACCCTCGACCGGGTACAGCGGCAGGTCGAAGCCGGCGGCAGCCTCGAAGCAGACATCCTCTCGGCCAATCCCAGGGACGAAGGCGTGGAAGGTCGCATCCAGGTGTCGGAGGCCGGCGCGTGAGGGACTGGTTCGAAAATCTGGCGCCGCGGGAAAGGCTGATTGTCAGCGTCGGCGCCGTCGTCGCAGCGCTGATGATGTTCTGGGCGCTGGTCCTCTATCCGCTCGGGGCCAGCACCAAACAGCGGGCAGCCCGTATCGCCGGCAAGCAGGCAGACCTGGAATGGATGCTCAGCGCCGCAGGAGAGCTCAAGGCCAGCGGCGGCGTCACCGCCGGCATCGGCGACCCGGATCAATCACTGGTGGTAGTGATCGATCGCAGCGCCCGCCAGGTGGGACTCGGCCAGTCATTGACCCGCAACCAGCCCGTCGGCGAGGACGGGATCCGGGTGCGGCTGGAGGCGGCGCCCTTCGACGCGCTCGCACGCTGGCTGGGACAGTTGCAGGGCAGCTACGGCCTGGCGCTGGATTCGGCATCTATCGAACGGGGTAACGTCGAGGGCACGGTGACCGCCAGCCTGATCCTGAGGCAACCGAGCTGATGCGCCGACCTCTGCTGCTGGTGGCCCTGGGCGCCATCCTCCTGCTCGTGTTCCTGTTGATGCTGTGGCCGGCCCGGGTCGCCGCAGGCTGGCTGCTGCCCGGGAACGTGGCGCTGACCGGCGTCCGCGGCACGGTCTGGGAGGGGGAAGCGAGCCAGCTCAGGATCGACGGGCGCGTGATCGGCGGCCTGAGCTGGGATGCCAGCGTATTGAGCCTGCTCGGTGGCAGTCCGAGCTGGCAGATCGAGTTGTCACGGCCTGCCGGATTTGCCCGGGCCGAGGTCGCCGTCACCGCTGCCGGCGCCGTCTCGGTGTCCGATCTCACCGGTGCGAGCCCGCTGGACGGCATCAGCGATCTGGTGCCGCTGGCCGGGACCCGTGGCAATCTGACCGTCAATCTGACGACTCTCGCGCTCGAGGAAGGCATGCTCACCGCCCTGGCGGGCAGCGTGGTCGTCGAAGGACTGCGACCTCTGGGCCTCGATGACGTGGATCTGGGCACGCTGGAACTCAGTCTGCCTCCGGATCAGACGCCGCCCTTCGCTGGCGTGCTGAGCGCCGTGTCCGGACCGCTGATCGTCGAAGACGGCCGGCTGGAGCTGAATGCCGACGGTCGCTACAGCGTCAGCGGCCGGGTCAAGCCCCGGGACGACGCGCCGGAGAACATCCGTGAGGGCATAAAATTCCTCGGTGCCCCGGATCCCGGCGGCTTCTATCCCTTTCTGCAACGCGGCTCACTCTGAAGCCTGCGCCGGTTCCCAGCTGCGCCATGCCCGGTGCAGCGGGAAATACAGCCCCACTTCCAGCGGCTCACCCGGGTGAAGAAGCCGGATGAGCCCGGCGTAGCGCTCCAGCTGAGGCCGGTACCGTTCGACCTCCCGGTCCAGGAATGCACCGAGATCCGCCCCTTCATGGGCTCCGGTCTTGAAATCGATGATCCAGCGGCGGCCGGTCTCGTCCCGGAAACAGCGGTCGATGCTGAGATGGGCGGCTGCGCCGTCGATCTCGCCGGCCACCGCCAGTTCGCTGTGGGCGTCCTCATGGGCCGCTGACAGGATCCAGCGACCGCGCTCGTCCTCGAGCGTATTGCACAGTGCCGTCTCCACCCGGTGCACGGCGTCGTCCAGCAGCGCGCCGTCGATCCCGTGCTCGGCCAGGGCGCGCCGCAATGACGATCGGAGCCCGGCGATGCGCGCCGTCGTCCATTTCTCGGCGCCGTCCGCGGCGATCCGCTCGAACCATCGATGAACCACGGTACCGACGGCCCGGCCCGCCCGGCCCGCCCACCAGAATTCCACCGATGCCTCGTCCGGGGCTTCGGGAACTCCTGCGGGCCGCCAGACCAGCGGATCCGGCATCGGCGGTGCCGTCCAGTCGGACGCGAGTCGCCACAGACATGGCGCGGACCCGGCCGGCGCTGCGGCCGTCGAGCTCTCCGTCCTTTCCAGCGCGTCGACAAAATGACCGCCCTGGCCGGGCCATAACAGACCCAGCATCGAGCCGGCGGCGGGCAGCTTGACCTCCGCTCCCTCCTCGTCCTCCTCGAGGGCCAGCGTCCCGAACAGATGGAGCTGATGGCGCGCGCGGGTGACGGCTACGTAGAGGAGACGCCCGAGCTCGAACGAGGCCTTGCGCGCCTCCAGTTTCTTCAGAAAGCGATGCAGGGGATCCCGCTCCGCGCCACGCTCTTCCACGGTCCCGAGCAGCAGGTCGGATGTGCCATCCGGACGGGAAAACTCCAGCCAGTGCAGCAACTGCGATTCGCCCGCCGCGGTGGTGCGCTGAAGCCCCGGTAGCAACACGTAGTCGAATTGCAGTCCTTTGGCCTTGTGGATGGTCATGAGCTGGACCGCGTCCGCCGCTGCCGGATCGGGGGCGGCGAACAGGTCGTCCAGCCGGGACTCCAGCGTCGCCACGTCATCCAGGTCGCCGGCCGTCTCCAGCGTCTGCAAGCGCTGGAGATAGGTCCGGGCGTCATCCAGATCCGACGCCCGCGTCAACGCCGCCGGTCCGCCCAGGGCAAGCCACGCGCCTTCAACCAGCCGGTACAGCGGGCGCCGGCCGCGCTCATCCAGCGTCTTGCCCAGGACCTGGCACAGCCGGTCGAACCGCCGCGCCGCATCCGCGTCAAGCACCCGGGACGGTCCGGTCTGGCTGATCGATTCCCAAACCGTCCGGGCCGGGTCTCCCGACACCCGCTCCATGTCATCCAGGGCAAGACCGCACCAGGGCGCCCGCATGACCGCCAGCCACGCGGTGCGATCGCCCAGATGGACCACGGCGCGGGTCAGCGCCATCAGGTCCTGGATCACGGGCCGCTGGGCCAGCGGCTCGATATCGACCGCCTTGTAGGGGATACCCGCTGCCTTGAGCCGGGGCACGATTTCGGACAGATGGCCCCGGGCACGGACCAGCACGGCGATGTCAGGCACCGGCTCGCCTGCCCGGTCCGGCAAGGATTGACGCAGCGAGAGCAGGGTCTCAACGACCCGATCGGCCTCCGCGGCAGCCGCGCTGTCACCGGTGAACGCGTGGAAGACCACCGGCGGCCGCGGCCCGTCGTCACGGGATGCCAGGGCGGGCGCAAAGGTGACGGCGCCCAGACGCGGATCCTCTGACGCTGGCATCACCGTACGCATGGCGTCGTTGACCCACGCCACGAGCCCCCGGTCCGAGCGAAAGTTCCGTTCCAGCACCAGGTCCCGGATCGCCACGTCACTGACCCGACCCTGGCGGCGAACCTGCAGGAACAGCCCGACCTCCGCCTCCCGGAAGGCATAGATCGACTGCATCGGATCGCCCACGCAGAACAGACTGCGCCCATCGCCCTGCTCCCAGCCGGCGGTGAGCCGCTGCAGCAGTTGGACCTGGCCGCTGGACGTGTCCTGGAATTCATCGAGCAGGATATGACGGATGCGGTAATCCAGCGCCAGGGCCAGATCGGTCGGATCATCGTCATCGCCCAGCGCGCGGCGGGCCGCATGGGCCACGGCCACATAGTCCACCTCGCCCCGCTCCCGCATGACCAGCTCCAGTTCGGCCGCGGTGGTCGGCAGCAAGGTCAGCAGGCAGCCGAGGATGTCCCACTGTTGCGCGTCGTATCGCCAGGGTGGCAGATCACGGGTCTGATGCAGTTTCCCTCGCAGCGAATCCTGGTCCGCCAGCGTCTCCAGCCACGCGTTCATGGCCGCCTGTTCCGGGGTCCCCGCCGGCAGGCCGATGGCTGCAGTGGCCCGCTTGCGCCACTGCCCGGCACGGGTCAGGCACAGCTCCGCCAGACCCAGCCATCGGGCCATGTCCGACTCGTCGACGGCGGGCAGCTGCGTCATCCCGGCACAGGCGGCGATGGGGGAATCGGGTTTCTTCTCCGCCAGTGTTTTGCCGGCGAGCGCGGCGAGCGCGGGCAGCTCGGCCGCAAAGGTATCGTCGAAGCTGCGGCGCAGCGAGATCAACTCGTCGGTGATCTGGCGTCGCAGGCTGCCCTCGAGCCAGCCCCGTCGCTGCCCCTCGTCCATGGCACCGGGACCCGTCACCCGGCTCAGCCACTGGTCGCGCCGCGCCAGCAAAGTCGCCAGCATGGCTTCCGCGCGTTCGAATCGGTTGTCGAGATGGCGCAGCAGATCCCGGCTTGCCCGGCCGGCGGGCGTTGGCTCCCCGAGCCGCACAAGCGTCTGACGGGCCGCGAGTTCGTACAGGAGCGACGGCCGCGGACTCACACCGAGTGTGCCACCGGCGCCGGAGAGGATCGGCATCTGGCGGCTGAGCATCGCGTGCAGGGCGTCGATGGTCATCACCCGAAGACGCGCCGGCGATTTGTCCAGATGCCAGTCGGCCGCCTCTGCCCGCGCGCGCGCCGCCCGCGCCAGCTTCCAGGTCAGGGCTTCGTGCCCGGCCTCGGGTTCGGACTCGTCGGCCGCGCGCTCCAGCGCCTGCAGGATACGCTGGCGCATCTCCCCGGCTGCCTTGCGGGTGAAAGTCATGGCGAGGATCTCTTCAGGCGCGTCCACGGTCGCCAGCAGGGCCAGATAACGCTGGGTCAGCAACTCGGTCTTGCCGGACCCGGCCGGCGCCTGGACGATAAAGCTCGACGACGGGTCCAGCGCCGCGAGCCGCGCCTGACGGTCGCCGGCGTCAGTCATCGTTGAGGACCCCTTGCTCCTGCAGCTCGTGGCGCCGGCAGAGGACCGCCAGACGGCACCAGCGGCAATCCTCGCTACTTCGGCGCGGATCCACCCGGGCATCTCCCCTGGCGAAGGATCGGGCCAGCCCGGTGATTGTCCGCTCCCAATCCGAACGCAGCGCCTCCCAATCCGCGGCATGGACCCGACGGTTCGTGGCGGGCTCGCGGATGTCCGTCCCCTCGATCTCGCTGCGGGCGAAACCGCGGTAACCGACCTGGCCGACCGCCAGGCTGCCAACCGCGACACCGCCCACGCCTGCGGGACCCACCACCGCATACATGGGTAACTGGGGTTCCCGCGGCCGCTCGCCGAGCCAGTCGCCGACGGATGCCTTGCCGGTCTTGTAGTCGATATACAGCAACGTTCCGTCATCGAGCCGGTCGACACGGTCCAGGCGCAGGCTGAACTCCAGACCGGCGAGCCGGGCCCGGGTTTCCTCTTCCAGCGACTCGATGGCGAAAGGTGCGCGGGCCAGGTCCAGGTCGACCAATTCCTGCATCCGGCTACACAGGCGCGCGTGCTCCAGTTCCAGAATGGCCGGATCCACGTCCGCCGCGCCCCCGACTACCCGGTCCGAGGCCGCCTGCAGGGCCCGATAGATGCTCTGGCGCAGCGCCTCGGGCTCCATGCTCCGAGGGGCCTCCGGTCCGCGCCATTGCTCCCACAGGATCTGCAGCGCACGATGGGCGATCTGGCCGCTCTGCACCGGCGAGATGCCGGGTGTGGGGACCTCAACGTCGACGGTCCGCAGCCGGTATCGGGCCTGAGCCTGAAACGGGCAGGCGGATTGAGACCGCACAACGCCACTGCCGCCCCGGACCGGCGTGCCGGCCGCCAGCGGCCGCATCCGGTCATCCCGCAGCGACCGCAGACGGCGACTGGCGAAGAGCACCGGTGCCAGACCGGACGGCATCGGTTCGGCCTCTGCGACGGGTAAACCCGCCAGCAGCGAGGAGGGCCGCAGGCGCTCGTCCTGGTCCTGGCGAGGAAAGCTGAAGACCAGTTCGCTTGCGGATCCGATCAGCGCCGCGGTCCGGCGGGTGGCAAAGTCGAGCTCCGTGGCGGGGCAACAGCGCGGCATGCCGGCTTCCCGCTGCAATTTCACGGGCAGCAGCGGATGCGGTCGCAGCGGCCGCGGCCAGGCCAGGTCGTGGAGCCCACCGACCCACATGGCGTCGAAACCAAGACCCGGGGTCTCCAGTAATCCCAACACCTGCACCGGGGCCGGCGGCGTCTCCGGCTGGAACACGACCTCGGCCGCCATCCGCCTCAACTGCTGCAGCGCGGCGGCCCCTTTCTGCGGACCGGTCACGGCGGTCAGACCGGCGAATCTCGCCAGCAGGTCCTGCCACTTGGCGACGGTCTGGAATTCCGCGGATCCCAGGGTACGGTCGCCGGGCCAGCCCAGCGCCGTCAGCGCGTCGCGGAAGACGCCGGCCCAGTCATCGAGGGGGCGTGATTCGCGCGGGTCCGCCACCAGCGCGGCCAGGGATTCGAGCCGGCCGGCCAGTGCAGGCACCCGGGGCCGCCGACCGGTCCCTTCGCCGGCCGTGAGTCTCGACAAACCCGCCAGATCGAGCGTGCAGACACCCTCGGCGCGGAGCCACAGATCGAGTTGCGCCCGGGCGCCCGCCTCGCGTACCCCGCCACCCAGGTAAGGCGAACGCAGCAGACGCCCGAAATCCGCGTGAGGCCCCTTGCTCGCCCACAGCCCCAGAAACAGGAGTGCCGCATCGACCAGCGGCCATTCGCTCAGCGGCGAGCCCAGGGAGAGATTCCACGCCCGGGGCTCGCCGGTATGCCCGGGCAGCACCTGACCTGGTGCCAGGACATCGCCCAGGGCGTCTGCCACGGCCGCGCGCCGCTGCTCCAGATCGGGAAAAACCAGCCCCACCTTCGCTTCCGGCCGGGCTCGCAGAAGTGTCGCCGCCCACTCCGCCGCCGCCGCCAGTTCAGCGGCCGGGTCCGCGCCCACTCTCACCCGGGGCCTTGAACCGGACCGGGCCGGCTGCCACGTCCGGATGTCGGTACCGGCCGCTCGCAGACGACCGAACAAGAACGTCTGGGCCGGTGTCGGTCTGTCGAAGCCCGCGAGGATCAGACGAGTCGGGGCGAAGCGCCCCTGTTCGGCCGCCGAAGACAGCTGCCAGGCCAGGTCCGCCGCCACGACCCAGCCCTGCTGCCTGCATCGTTCCCCGTAGCGCTCGGCCGCCAGGAGAAAAAGACGGGTGTCGGGCCCGGTCCCCGTGTTCAGAGACTCCAGTGAGATGGCGTAGTCCCTGAGCAGCTGCCGGGCGGTCTGGGCCTCCCGGGCCGCCCGTCCCGGCATCAGCAAGGCGTCCAGCCCGGGCAGGCTCGCGGTCACCTGCTCCCAGACCACGCGCTCCTGCTCCGGGCCCAGCAGCCGATGATCGCAGCCGGGCACTTCTGCCTCCCTGCAGCGGCGCCATTCACGCTCGACCCAGCTCTCCCAGGGAAGAACGTCCAGGGGCAGCCATGCGCGTCGGCCCGCCGCCAGATGGCGCTGATCGTCCTGATTGCGGAGATGGCGGGTCAGGCGCCGGGTCGAGGTGATGACCGTGAGACTGCCGTCCCGGACATCGGGGACGGTGGAGACTGGCTTAAACGAACTAATTATTTTTCAATCTCTTGGGGATATAATCTAAGTCTGATTATTGATCACGATCAGGATTTATTGCCCGGGATCTGTGGCCCCGTTCCCGGCACTCGGCCCGGACGTCTGTCCGCCCTGCCCTTCAGCTTCGGCCTCCGGGGTTTCGCACGGGAACGCGTCCTGGAGGGCCTCGAAGAACACGGCGGTGACGGGCAGCTCACCTTTGTCCGGGAAGCGTTCCAGATAGTCCGCCAGGATCATGATATAGCGGCTGCCGCTGGTCTCTTCCTCCTCGCAATAACCCAGCAGCTCCTCGTCCGTGGTTTCGCCGAACAGCTCGAATACCTTTTCACCGTCGAGTCCCAGCAGCACCGTCAGCAGCGACGCCATGCTCAAGGCCCCGATCCGGCTGCCGGTCTCGAAGCCCGCGACGATGCCGAGGGTCTGCCCGAGACAGTAGGTGATATCCAGGTCGTCGCCGCCGCCCGTGCCGGACAGGATCGCAATATAGGCAGCGCAGTCGGCCTGCCAGTCGGCGGCGGTTGCGACCGCCGCCGAAGTCGGTGCGGGGTAGCTCCACAACAGGGCCAGGCAGGCTGCGGCGAGGGTGTGAACGAATCGCTGACTCATGAAAAATCCCGGCTGGCGGATGCGGCCGGTATCCTCGCACGAAGTTTTCCGCGCCCGCAATAAACGCCGCGGTATGGGGGTCACTCGGAAACGGCCAGGGGGCTGGTGGTCACTGCCGGATCCGGCAGCCGGGCCAACACCTCCTCCACATAGGAAGGGATGACTTCGTCCAGGGAGAATTCACGGCTTTCCCGTTCGGACATATACCAGCGGTGCTCCAGCAACTGGTGGAAGATCTCGGCTTCGTCCAGCTTGGCCCGGTAGCCGGCGGGGATGGCGTCCAGCGTCGGCCGGTAGACTTCGGCAAACCAGCGGAAGGCCGAGGTGGTCTCCGGGATGTCCTGGCCCTGGACGCCGGTCTGCCAGGCGCGGAAGCTGTACATGTCATTGAGCAGCCGACGGGCCTGATTCTCCTCCACCTCCAGCCCGGTCAATGACTTGACCAGGCGCCGGTGATATCCGGGTTCCACGACGTCCGCATGGACCCGAAGCTGCCCGTCCGACAGGGTCTCGATCTCAAGTTCGTCCACGTCGTAGCCGAGCTGATTGAGCCGCCGGATCCGGGCGTCGATCCGGTACTGCTCATCGGGGGCGAATATCTCGTCCCGGGTGATCTCGTCCCACAGGGCCTGATAACGGTCTTCGATGGACATGGCCGTATCGATCGGGTCGACGCCATCCGGGAGCCCGAAACCGGCCTCCAGATCCAACAGCTCTCCACCCAGGTTTTCGCTGGCGATAACGAGATCATGACGGCGCTGGCCGAGACTCAGATTCCCGTGCAGCTCACCGGTCTCCGCATCCACCAGGTAGGCGGCATACAGCCCGGCATCCAGCCTGAACAGGGTGTTGGACAAGGAGCAGTCGCCCCAGAAGAAACCGGCCAGGTGCAGACGCACCAGCAGCTCCGCCACCGCGTCCATCAGGTTCTGTGCCTGTTCGGCCGTGGCGCCGCTGGTGATCAGGCTGCGCAATGGCAGGGAACGGTCCAGATAGCGAGTCACCAGCAGACCGCGATCGATGACCGCGGGCCCGGCTTCCGGAAGGTTGCCCCGCTCGGTCACCACGCTCACGGCCTGCACCACCGGCAGACCCATGTCCTCGAGCTGGCGCAGCAGACCGTACTCGCGCACCGCCAGACGTTCGCTGGTCTCCTTGATGGCGTAGACCACATCCCGGTAACACACGAAACGCACGATATTGCGCGACAGGCCGTGGGAGATGGTGACCAGGCTCTCCACGTCCCAGTCCCCCAGCGACCGCTCCCAGGGCAACACCAGACCGGTGGGGAAGTCCTTCTTCGACGCGACCTGCAGCTTCACGGCTTGCCTCCGGCTGCGGCGGGATCAGCGGCTGGCTTCGCGTTCCGCGCCGATCCGTCGGGCCAGGGCCTTGATCTCCGGGCGCATCAGCCAGTCTTCCAGGTCTTCGCTGAGCTTGCGCTGCCAGTTGGGATGTTCGTCGCTGGTACCGGGCACGTTGACCGGTGCGTCCATGTGCAGCCAGTCCTCGGGCTGCACCATCATCACCGCCGCGCGGCTGCGGGCCAGATAGGCCTGGATCGCCCCGCTCAGTTCCTCGTCCATGCCGGATTCCGGATCCTCCTTCACCGCCTCCGGTAACAAGTCCTGGCGATAGAGCGCCTCCAGGATGGCGCGCCGCTCCTTGACGCGCCCGTGGCTCACTGCCTCACGCAACGAATCGTCGGGATAGAGCTTGAGCTGTTCCCGTAATGCGATATCAGTGCCGTGCCAGTAGCTGACCAGGGACGGCAGGTCGTGGGTCGTCACGGTGACCAGGGCATGACGCGGGTAGCTGGCCGGATCCAGCGCCCGGCCGTCGGTCTCCCATTCGAAGTAGAACACGCGGTAGGAGAAGACACCGAAGTCCGGCATGGCTTCCCGGATCGCCGGCGGCACGACGCCAAGATCCTCGCCGATGACCAGGCACTCGTGGCGCTGGCTTTCCAGCGCCAGGATGCCCATCAGGTCGTGCAGGTCGTAATAGACATAGGCGCCCTCGGACGACGGTCGCCCCGCCGGCACCCACCAGAGCCGGTAGAGCACCATGACGTGATCGATGCGCAGGGCGCCACCGCGTCCCATATTGGCCCGGAGCAGATCCACAAACGGCTGATAGCCGCGATCGCGCAGCACATCGGGCCGCATGGGCGGGATGCCCCAATCCTGACCGGCCAGGGCCAGCGGATCCGGCGGGGCACCGATGCTGGCGCCAACCGTATAAAGCTGGCGATCCGCCCAGGCATTGGCGCCGCCGCTATCGATGCCCACCGCCAGATCCCGATACAGGCCCACGGCCATCCCCGCATCCCGGGCGCGCCTTTCGGCTGCCGCCAGCTGCTCACTGGCGATCCACTGCAGGAACATGAAATACCGGATCGCCGGGAGGTGAGAGCGCCGGAACGCGGCGACCGCGTCGCTCCCCGGCGACTGATAGGCCGGCGGCCAGGCCTGCCATCCTCCGGGCCGGCCCGACTCCGTGAAATGGGCCTGGAGCGCGTAGAATGTCGCTATATTTTCAATAGCTTGGCCATGGTTGTTAATAAATTTTTCGAACTGAGCGGCGCGGCTGGCAGCGGCCTGTGCCTCGAAATGTTCGAACATGAGCCGGAGGACTTCTTCCTTGACCGCCCACACGCCCGCGTAATCCACGTAATCGGGTTGTCGCAGCTCCGCCAGCCGCCGCTGAAATGCGGGGCTGGAGACAAGGGCTGAGGCGGCCTCGCAGTCTCCGAATTCCGGGATCGCCTCCGGGTCGATATACAGGGTGTTGAGGAACTCGCGGCTGGCGGGGCTGTAGGGACTGTTCAAATCCGGGTCGGACGGGAACAGGGCATGGAGCGGATTGAGACCCAGCAGATCGGCGCCCATGGCGCCCGCCTCTTCCGCCAGACGGCCCAGATCGGTGAAATCGCCGATACCCCAGTTCCGCCGGGAGCGGACGCTGTAAAGCTGCAGGGCCAGCCCCCAGAGCTTGCGGCCGTCGGCGATGACCGGCGGCTCGTAGCAGCGCTCCGGCGCCAGGATCAGCCGGGTCTCACCCAGGGGCTCGCCGTCCGTGGTCTCGATCCGCAGACGGTGATAGCCGAGCGGCAGGTCGGGGGGCAATTCCAGGGCCAGCCGGCAGAATCCCATCCCGTCCAGGCTCCGCTCTTCCATGACGGGCAGGCCGGCCGGATCGAACTCTCCCTCGCGGGTGCCTCCGTCTTCCTGGTGGATACGCCATCGAAGACGCGGGAGCAGCGGCCGCAAAACGGCGAACGGGACATGACGATCCCGGGCCGGACGACGCACGATGACCGGCGGAAGGACCTGGCGCCAGCTCCGCTCGTCGAGTTCCCTTGCTTTGGACGCGAGGGCCTCCTCGTCCTCCAGATCGTGGCCCATGGCGGCAAGCAGGCGGCCGACCGTGGCCTCGGATACCTCGCGATGTTCGCCGCGGTAATCGGTGAATCCGCGCTCGATCCCCCGTAGCTGCCTGAGCCACTCGATCAGACCTGGATCCGTCATTTGCTACTCCCCTCGCCCGCGATCGAGCCACGCAGGGCCCGGAACTCATCTACAGCTCGGCAAGAATCTTGCGCCGCAGAGCCTCGTACTCCTGGTCGGTCACGAGCCCGTCATCCCGCAGCGCGTTCAAGGTCCGGAGACGATCCGGGATAGTGCGCCGACCCGAACCGGAGGGCGCCGGACTGACCGCGGCCGGCGCCACGCCGCCCACCCGCGGCGTCGGCGAAGCCGGTATCGGCGGGCTGCCGCCGGTCGCCGGCGGCGAACTGACCCTGGCCTGGCCCGCTACCCCCGGGACCCCTCCCGTGGATGCCACACCTCCGGGGCTGATGGCCGGCACCGCGGCCAGCCGCTCCTCCACCACGTTGTAGTCGGACAGGGCCCGCTGTTGCTGCGCGACGCTCGAGGCCAGCAGGTCGATCACCGGTGGCTGGTTGACGTCGCCGTCATTGACGATGCCGAAGCGATCCGAGTGCCGGCCAAAAGCCGCGGGAATCACCATCAGGCTGAACTCGCCCGGGGTCAGATTGACGACCTTGGAAAGCTGCTCCACCTCGCAGCCGGTGACCAGCACCGTGTAGCCCCAGTCCGGACTCGCGGCACCGCCGAGGAAGCTATCGGGCACGAAAAATTCGATCTCGCGGCTGCCCCGGACCCGGATCTTGCCTGGGAACAGAAACTCCTCCGTCAGCTTCGCGTCCACCCGATCCCGCGCCTCGCGCAGCTGATCTCCGGTCACCTTGCCGAATTCGGCCCGCAGCGCGTCTTCCGCCTGCTTTTCCAGATGGACCTTGTAGTAGGCCCGGGCCACCTCGGGTCGAGGGGTCAGGACCACCGTCTTCTCCCAGGCGTCCTCGTCAGCGACCTCGACCTTGCGACCGGGCAGCGTATCGACCCGGCCCGATCCGGTCATCCGGTCCTGATCGATGTAGATGTCTATGTTGAAGGTGAAGAAACCGTGGCGGGCGAGCTTGTCCAGCGGCTCCTTTCCGATATAGGTCGTGAGACCTTTCGGGCTGGCGATGCGTTTGCCCATCCGGGCCCGGAACCAGGTGCCGTCCTTGTCCTCGTAGGCCCGCAGAGAGACCAGGTCAAGCGTCCCGGGCTCGATCAGCCCGCTGTTGGGATAGACCAGATCACCGGCGCCGAAATCATCCCCGCGAGGATCATCGAGGACGAATATGTCCCTGGCCGCGGACGCGGGTATCGACGCGGACGCAAGAACGAAGCCGAGCAACAGGCTGAGCGACAATCTCGGCAGAACAAACATGCGATAGATCATGGCTTGAATAAAAAAGGGCAGCCCTGATCCCAGGGCCGCCCTCGATGCTATCAGAGCCCCGTCAGAAGCTCACTTTCATAAACGCCTTGAGCCGGTATTGATTCAGATCCACTTCGTCCGTGGAGATATTCCCCAGCGGTGTCACCACGAAGTCCCCGGTGGGCTGCAGCTTCGCCCGTCGGCCATTGTCGTTGACGTAGAATTCGGGATCGTACTCGCCCCAGAACCAGTCCGCCGACGCGCCGAATTCCACCCCGGACAGGAAGTAGTTCAGGACCAGCCCGATCCGGTTCTTGCTGTGATCACCGGTCAGATATTCCGCGTAGCCGAAGTCGTTACTGCCCTCGAAGCCCAGCCCGACCGGCGCGGTATCGATGGTGCCGTCGACCAGGTCCGTATCCCAGTAATCGTAGAGGATGGTCGCGTAGAGATCCGGATGGAGCTGATAGCCGACGCTGATGCCATACAGGGCATATTCGGCCTTGCGATTGTCACAACCCGTGCAATCGCCCCACTGCTGATCAAAGTTCGGGATCCAGTCGGGGTTGGTGACGCCGCTGGCGTAACCGTCGCCGTAGGCGTCCACGAGGCCTGCTTCGGAATTGACACGATCGTCGTCGTCCTTGATGAACTGATAACGGAATCCGAGATCGACACCGTTGCCGATGTCCCAGACATAGTCGACGTTGAAGCCGAACAGCTGGCTCTCGCGATCCTGGTACATGGAATATGGCGCGCGCCAGTCACCGCCAAGACCCCAGGCATGGATGCCTTCGTTACGCGGATACTTGCCGCAGCTGGTGCGATAACCCTCACCCGTGGCGTTGTCGATCCGCCCCCCGCAGGCCTGCCAGTTGGTGTCGTAGTCGAAGTACGAATATTCGGCGGAGAACTCGATGTCGTTCCAGGTGTACTTGGGCACCACGGTGATGCCCTTGTAGCCGTGGACGTCATAGGCCACCGGCTCATCGAAGTCGGTGAAGTCGTTGTCCGCCATCAGCGACGCGACCTGCTGGGTATCGCCATTCCAGCCGCCATAGCCGAGGCCGGCCGTGGCATTGCCATTTTCACGATTGCCGAAGTTGTAGTCCGGGCGGCCCCACTGGTGGGTGTTCATCCAGCCCGAGGTGAGCAGCACGTCCTGTTCGCGCCTGGCCGACTGGACCGACATATAGTCGGCGCCGATAAAGAAGCCCTGGATGTTGAACGTCAGATCGGTCACCAGGAAGTCGGAAATGTCCAGGTTGACGAACCAGGACTTGTCGTTGGCGCTCTCGTTGATCAGCGGGCTGAAGCGGCAGTTGCCGTTGACATCGCCGTCGCAGGTGGAGTCGTCCACGTTGTACCAGGAGTGGTAGTAGGCCGCCGAGATGTCGAAATAGTCGAGGCCGGTATACTCGGCCTTGAGCCCCAGCACCGAGTTGTCATAGCGCGTGACGACGTCGGTGCCGTCGCGGATATCCTCGTTGTTACCATCGTTGAGCAGTTCGTCCGGCGCCACTTCCTTGTCCCGGACGTATACGGCGATGGCGGTGGTATTGAGGTCCGTGTTGACGTTGTAACGCAGCTGACCCACGTAGGCCGCGTCATTGGTCTCCAGCTTCAGTGCGTCATCCTCGCCCCGGGTCACAAACCGCGGGCCGGCGAACAACCGCGGTAATGACACCCGGGCCAGATCCCAGCGCAGGTCGTTTTCCAGCGCGGAACCCTGGAACAGCAGACCGGAAGCGTTGTCCCGGTCGATATACCGGTACTTGCCCTGGGTCATGGGGTCGAACATGCCGAAGTCGTTAGAGCCGATGGTGGCCGAGTCGATCCACTCGTAGCCCGGCGTGATCACGGCGCGGACGCCGCGCATCTTGACGTACTGGGCCGAGCGCTCGTCTTCTTCCTGAGGTCCGAAGCCACCGAAGTTGGTCCAGAAGTTCTGGTTGAACCGCGCTTTCAGGCGGCCGCTGACCTCTACCTGCTTGGATACCTGGTTGCGGAACATGAGTTCGAACTCGATGCCCTGGCCCTGGTCGCCGCCGGCCTCGCCCGGTGTCGTCTCGGCGTTGTTGTACAGCGCGTTCTCGAAGCGGCGGTCGCCGTCAAGGAATTTCGCGTAGACAGCGCCGAACCACTCCATCTCGCCGGCCGATGCAGTCGTCGCGGGCGCGCAGAGTGCTGCGCTCACCGCGGCCGCCAGCGCCAGGTTATTCTTTTTCATCGTTTCTCCCCCGAAGGCTCTTTAGAGTTCTTGACCGATCACCCGGACCGCTACTTTCTGACCATCTTGAGCGTCGCCATCTTGACGGGGTTGCCGTCCATATCGCACTCGTAGCTCAGCATGTCGTACTGGGCCTGCTTCTCCGCATCCGTGCCTTCCGCGGGCGGCGCGAGGATATCCATGACGTGGGGGTCACAGTTCATGTCGTTACCGCCGCCGAAACGGTGCTGCCCCTCGAACTCATTGACCTTGCGCGTCAGCAGGTCGGCCTTGTCCGGGAAGCCCTCGTTGGACTGCATCACCACCTGATAGCCCCAGGCGAAGGGATCCGACATGCCCTCAGCCGTCTCGGTCACCAGATCCTCAAGCGGCACCCGGCCGCTGATGCACTTGCCTTTGCCGAGGGTCTTGCGCGGCACCAGGAGATCACCGGCGCTGAGCACATCGGCTTCTTTCATCTTGGCTTCTGACAGCACCCGGGACTGCTGTTGTGGCGAGAGCACGACAGCCTTGTTCCAGGTGTCCTCGGGACCGAATTTGATGTTGAGGCCGGCCAGCCCGTCCTCGTGCCCGGCATCGGCGCTGCCGGTGTTGATAAATACGACGGCCATCTGCACGGCGAAACCGACGCCCATCCCCCAGGGGTCGTCCAGTTTGCTGTTGACGCATACCTTGAACTCGACATTCTTGCCCTTCGGGGTCACCTCGAAGCTGGTGATATCGAAGGACCCCGGCCCGTAGACGGCATCGGTGGGGTAGACATAGGTCCCCGGACCATTGTCGTCGCCGGTCGGGTCCTTGAATTCGATACTCGCTCCGAATGCCGGTGACGCCGCCATGGCGCCCAGGGCGCAGCCGGCGAGCAAATGTCTGATTTTTATATTCATGCCATCTCCTCCTGGACTGGACACCCTAATTAACCGATGTCCGGTGATTATTCAATTGATACAAATACCTACTGACAGATCCTGTAATGCCTCTGAGCCTTCATCCCTTGACCCCGCCGGCAGTCAGACCGGAGACGAGGTATTTCTGCAGATACAGGAACAGCAGCACGACCGGGAGCGAGATGATGATGGATCCCGCCGCGAAATATCCCCACTTGGAAGCGAATCCGCCTACAAAGAACTTGAGCCCCACCGGCGCCGTATACTTGATCTCTTCCTCCAGGAACGTAGCGGCGAGGATGAATTCGTTCCAGGCGGTCATGAAGGAAAACAGGGCGGTGACCGCCACCGCCGGCTTGGCCAGGGGCAGGATGATCTGGAAGAAGATGACCTGCCGCGAGGCGCCGTCCATGATCGCCGACTCCTCGATCTCCAGCGGGATGGTGTCGAAATAACCCTTGAGCATCCAGACGCAGAACGGGATCGCCGTCACCGAGTAGACCAGGATCAGGCCCAGATAGCTGTTGCCCAGGTGCAACCAGCTGACGATGATGATGTAGATCGGCACCAGCAGCAGCGTGCCGGGGAACATCTGGGAGATGAGGAAGGACATCATGCCCGCCTTGCGTCCCGGGAACTGGAAGCGGGAGAACGCATAGGCGGCGGTACAGGCCAGGAACACCCCCATCACCGTGGTGGCGGCGGCGACGATGGCGCTGTTCAGCATCCAGCGGAGAAACGGCTGCTCGGTCAGCACGTCCTTGAAGTTCTGCAGCGAGATCTGCTCGGGCCAGGGAATGATCGCCCGTAGCCGGTCGAAAAAGCCCGGATCGCTCGGCACCTCCACGAACGCCAGGCTCTGTTGCCCCGAGAACGCCACCGTGAACACCCACAGCACCGGATAGATCGCGATGATGGCGAAGATCAGCAGGAACACGTGCAGGCCGATGTGGGAGCCGCCGCGGTAGGACGTCTTGCCGCTCATGCGTTAGCCTCCGTCGCTTTCGTCACCTTGGTCTGGAACACCCCGTACATGAGCAGGATGGCGAAGATCACCACCGAGTAGGCGGCCGCATAACCGTAGCGATATTCCTCGAAGGCGATCTTGTAGGACTTGGTGATCAGGATCTCGTTGGCCCCCGCCGGCTCACCTCCGGAGACCAGGTAGATCACGTTGAACATGTTGAAGGTCCACACCACCGAGATGATGACCGCCGGGATGATCGTGGGCTTGAGCGACGGCAGCGTGATGTGGCGGAACTGCTGCCAGCGGCTGGCCCCCTCCACGGTCGCCGCCTCGTACATATCCTGGGAGATGGACTGCAGGCCGCCGAGGATCACCACCATCATGAACGGGAAGCTGAGCCAGCCGTTAGTGATCAGCCCGGTCATGAAGGAGGAGAAGACACCGTCGAACCAGGCGACCGGTTCACCGCCGAACATCTGGATGGCCTGATTGATGACCCCGAACTGCTGATGGAACATTCCCTTCCAGATCAAGGCCGTGATGTAGTTGGGGATTGCCCAGGGGAGGATCAGGATCACCCGATACAGGTTGGTGAAGCGCAATCCCTTGGTGTTCAGCGCCAGCGCCAGCAGCATGCCGAAGGTGACACCGAGCAGGACGTTGAATACCGTCCAGCAGACCGTGATGAACAGGGTCCAGTAGAAATTCTGATAGTTGATGACCGAGCCGTCGGCGGTGGTCTGGACGACCCGGAAGTCGCCGAGGATATCGACGTAATTCTTGAAACCCACGAACAGATCGGTCAGGGGCTCGCTGACATTTAGGACGGTCTGCTCGGTGAACGAAAGCGTGACCCCGTAGAAGAACGGGAAGAACACCAGGATCATCATAGCGATGATCGCCGGCATGACATAGAAATAGGCGTAGCGATGCTGGTGGACGGTGCGCCGGACCCGGCGGCCATAGCCCAGGGCCAGGAATGCGAGCAGCAGCAATCCCAGCGCCCAGTTGCCTATCAGGCTGTCACGTAGCGATCCGGCGAGTTCATCCGACCTGGCATCGAGCACCTCCGGCACGACCACGCCCTGGCCGTCGATCAGCCCCATGGGCCGCTGATACAGATCCACGTCCCAGCGATTCTCGGCGCCCGGTGAGACCGTGACCCCGGTGCCGCCCGCGAGCCGGCCCACCAGGTCCCGCATTTCGACCATCTCTTCGCCGAGCTGCTCGGCCAGCCCGGCCTGCATATCTCCGACCGCGCCGATGCCCTGGATGCCATAGACGCCCACGGCGATCGTCAGCGCCACAGCGCTGCCCAGAAACAGTCCCCAGGGTTTCGTTTCGGCGACATCCTTGTCGCGCCGCCCGGGTCCTGCCGCCGCCAGCAAACCGACCGCCACAAGATAGGGCAGCAACGCCATGAGCAGGGCAAATCCCCGGGGCGCGCCGGCCTTCATCTGCGGCCGTACGC
>CBDTYJ010000015.1:0-19713 GCA_965364575.1 uncultured Gammaproteobacteria bacterium | reverse complement strand
CGGCCCGGGCGCGTCCGCGCAGTCTCTCGGCCAGGAGATCAAAACGTTGCCCCTTGCCATCGCCCCCGGCGATCAATACGAGTCGCCCTGGCAGGCCGCTGACCGCGGCCACCGCCGCGCCGACGTTGGTGGCCTTGGAATCATCGATCCATTGCATGCCCGCCGCATCGGCCACCGGCTGGGTCCGGTGGGGCAGACCACGGAACCGGCGCAGCGCCGAGACCATGGCATCGGTGGAGAATCCCAAGGCCTCGCCCATGGCCAGTGCGGCCAGGGCGTTGGCGACGTTGTGCAAGCCTGCCACGCCGAGTTCGGCGGCGGGCATCAACACCCGGTCGCCATGGGTCAGCTTAAGTTCGTCGCCGCTGCCGCGGATGCCGAATTCACCGGGGGCCGGCTCGTCGAGGCCGAAAGTGACCGTCCGCGGGTGACTCACGACCATGGCCATCACCCTCGGGTCCTGACGATTGGCGATGGCGACACGGGCGCCGCGGAAGATGCGCGCCTTGGCGGCGGCGTAGGCATCCAGCGAGCCGTGGCGATCGATGTGATCGGCGGATACGTTGAGCACCGCGGCCACGGCCGGCCGCAGCGACCCGGTCATCTCCAGCTGGAAGCTGGACAGCTCCAGCACGTACAGATCCGGGAGCGCGGCGTCCAGTAGCTCGAGGGCGGGGGGTCCGAGATTGCCGCCCGCCAGCACCCGCTGGCCAGCGGCCTCGGCCATGGCGGCAAGCATGGTGGTCACCGTGCTCTTGCCGTTGGATCCGGTGATCGCGGCGACGGGGCGGGCCACCGCCCGCGCGAACAATTCAATATCCCCGATCACCGGCAGGCCGCGCTCCCGAGCGCGGTGGATCAACGGCAATTCCGGCGACAGCCCCGGCGACAATACGACCTGCACCGCATCAGCCGGCAATTCCGTATCCAGGGTACCGGTCCGCACTCTGGCCTCGGGCGCCAGCTCATGCAGACGGGCGGCGCCGGGCGGTTCGGTGCGGCTGTCGAGCACCAGCACCGAGAATCCGGCTGCGGCGAGATGGCGGGCGCAGGACACACCGGTGGCGCCCAGCCCGAGCACGACACAGGTTCCACGCCCACCCGACGAGCGGGTCTCGGCATCCGAGGAGCGCGGACGAGTGAGAGTCGAATCGATCATCTCAGCTTCAGGGTCGCCAGCCCGAACAGCACCAGGACCACGGTGATGATCCAGAAGCGGACGATCACCTTGGGTTCAGCCCAGCCTTTGAGTTCGAAATGGTGATGCAGGGGCGCCATCCGGAAGATGCGCCGGCCCGTCAGGCGGAATGACGCCACCTGCAGCATCACCGACACCGTCTCGACGACGAACACGCCGGCCATCACGAAAAACACGATCTCCTGGCGTACCACCACCGCCACGGTGCCCAGCGCCGCGCCCAGCGCCAGCGCGCCGACGTCGCCCATGAAGACCTGTGCCGGGTAGGTGTTGAACCAGAGAAAACCCAGCCCGGCGCCGACCAGGGTGGCACAGAACACCAGCATCTCGCCGGTCCCCGGGATATAGGGGATACCCAGATAATCGGAGAAGCGTGCATTGCCGGTGGCGTAGGCGAAGATCCCCAGAGCGCCGCCCACCAGCACTGTCGGCATGATCGCCAGACCGTCGAGTCCGTCGGTCAGATTGACCGCGTTGCTGGATCCGACGATGACGAAATAGGTCAGCACGATGTAGAAGGTCCCGAGCGGCAGCATCAGGTCCTTGAAGAAGGGCACCAGCAGGGCGGTCTCGACCGCCGGATCCTGCGCGCTGGTGTAGAGGGCGATGGCCGCGGCCAGGCCGGCCACGGACTGCCAGAAATATTTCCATCGGGCCGGGAGGCCGCGGCTGTCGCCGAGCGCGAGCTTGCGGTAATCGTCGACAAAGCCGATCACCCCGAACGCCAGGGTCACCAGCAGCACGATCCACACGAAACGGTTGCCCGGGTCGGCCCACAAAACGGTGCTGATGGCCACCGCCACAAGGATCAGCGTGCCGCCCATGGTCGGGGTGCCGGCCTTGGGGAGATGGCTCTGGGGCCCGAACTCGCGCACCGTCTGGCCGATCTGATGGAAGCTCAGCCGCCGGATCATCCACGGGCCGACCAGCAGCGCGATCAACAGGGCGGTCAGCGCTCCCATGATGGCGCGCATGGTCAGATAGCTGAATACGTTGAAGGCCGACTCGAAGCGGGTGAGATATTCGGTCAGATATAGCAGCATACGATCAGCACCCCTCTCCTGCTTCGGCCAGGGCCTCCTCGGCCAGGTCCTGAACCACCCGTTCCATCCGCATCATCCGCGAGCCCTTGACCAGCACGTTGACGTCCGGCCCCAGGTCCTCGCGCAGTGCTTCCAACAAGCTGCCGGGATCGTGGAAATGCTGCGCCCCCTCGCCGAACGCAGCGACGGTGTTGTCACTCAGAGGACCGAGGGCGTACATCCGCTCTACGCCCGCTGCGCGCGCGTAGCGGCCGACCTCGGCATGCAGACCCGGGCCTTCGTCACCCAGCTCACCCATGTCACCGAGCACGGCCCATGGACGTCCGGGGAGTTCGCACAGGTATTCGATGGCCGCGCGGACCGTGCGCGGGCTGGCATTGTAGGTATCGTCGATCAGACGGCCGCCGGCGCCATGGCGCAGCAGCTGCATCCGCCCCGCTACCGGCGCCATGGCGGCCAGGCCTTCGGCGATATGCCCGACATCGGCGCCGGCCTGGGCGGCGGCGGCAGCCGCGGCCAGCGCATTGAGGACGTTATGGCGTCCCGCCAACGGCAGCCGGATATCGGCTTCCCCATCGGGGGTCACGATCACGAAACGCAGTTCGGCCGCCGAGGTCTGCCTGACCTGGCGCGCGGTAAAGTCCGAGTTCGGTCCCAGCCCGAAAGTGACGATGCGACGCCCGGCGGCCAGCTGGTGCCAGAGCCCGGCAAAGCTGTCGTCGGCATTGATCACCGCCACTCCGCCACGGGGCAGGGAGGAGAACATCTCACCCTTGGCCCTGGCAACGCCCTCCAGAGTGCCAAAACCCTCCAGATGACAGGCACCGGCCGACGTCACCAGACCGATGCCCGGCGTGGCGATCGCGCACAGGCGGGCGATTTCGCCGGCGTGATTCGCGCCCATCTCGACGACCGCGGACCGGTGGCTCTTGGCGAGACGGAAAAGCGTCAGCGGCACACCGATCTCGTTATTCAGATTGCCGCGTGTCACCAGCCCGGGCGCGCTCCGGGAGAGGATCGCGGCCATCATCTCCTTGACCGTGGTCTTGCCGAAACTACCGGTGACGCCGATCACGGGGATGTCGAAACGGCGGCGCCAGTCGGCGGCCAGTTCACCCAGGGCCCGAAGCGTGTCCGGCACCCGGATCTGCGGCAGTGGAATATCGCAGGCCCGGCTGACCAGCGCCGCCGAGGCACCGCGGTCGGCGGCCACGGCCAGGAATTCGTGACCGTCGAAATTCGGGCCGCGCAAGGCGACGAATAGCTGTCCGGCCTCCAGCGCGCGGGTGTCGGTGCTGACGCCCAGGAAGCCGCCATCATTACCGGTCAATTCGCCCCGCAGTAGCCGCGCGACTTCCTGCAGCCGGCCCTTAATCACGGTCGGCCTCCATGGCAGCCATCACTGTCTCACGGTCACTGAAATGCCGCCGTCCGGTGGCGGTGATCTGGTAATC
This sequence comes from uncultured Gammaproteobacteria bacterium, assembly GCA_965364575.1. Lineage (GTDB taxonomy): Bacteria > Pseudomonadota > Gammaproteobacteria > Steroidobacterales > XN24 > CAMYOC01. The sequence goes on along the minus strand of CBDTYJ010000015.1, from coordinate 16,018 downwards.
CTCATGGCCCTTGCCGGCCACCAGAACCACATCCCCGGGTCCGGCATCGGCGATGGCGGCGCGGATCGCTGACGCCCGGTCACGCTCGATCAACGGTGGCGCAGTCATGCCCGCGACGATGTCGGCGACGATGCCCTCGCCGTCCTCGCCACGCGGATTGTCGTCGGTCACGATGACCACATCGGCCAGCTGCTCTGCGACCTGCCCCATCTCCGGGCGCTTGCCCGGGTCCCGCTCACCCCCGCAGCCGAATACACAAAACAGCCGTCCCCGGCAATGGCGGCGGGCGGTATTCAGGGCCTTGGCGAGCGCGTCTGGCGTGTGCGCATAGTCCACCAGGGTGACACCCCGGCCGCTGGCGGAGAATGCCTCCATCCGGCCGGCCGGCGCCCGGGCCCGGGCCAGGGCCGCGGCCGCCTCGTCCGCAGCGATGTTCAGGCTGATCAACAGCCCCAGCGCCACGCCGAGGTTCTCCGCATTGAATTCGCCCCAGAGCGTCGACTGCAGGCGCCCCGGAACGCCATCGAATTCGTATCCGATATGGAGGCCGTCGGGCCCCTCTTCGACTGACCGCAACCACAGGGCCCGGCCCTCCACCGTGTCGGCGGTGCGTCCCACTGCGAGCGCATCCACACTGGCCGGCAGCTGGCCGAAAAGGCGCCGGCCGAATTCGTCATCGACGTTGATCACCGCCCCGCCGAGATCGGGCCAGTGGAACAGCCGCGTCTTCGCCTCGGCGTAGCGGTCCATGTCGCCGTGATAATCGAGATGCTCCCGGCTCAGATTGGTGAGGGCAGCAAGTCGGAAACGGACGCCGGCAGCGCGGTCCTGGTCCAGGGCATGGGACGAGACTTCCATCGCCACGGCCGTACCACCGGCATCTCTGATGCGGGCGAGGCTGCGGTGGACTTCGACCGCATCCGGCGTCGTCAGGCGCCCGCTTTCAAGCGCCCCGAACCGGCCGTTGCCCAGTGTTCCGATCAGCCCAGCCGGTCGCCCCAAGTCCTCCAGGGCCGATGCAAGCAGGTGGGTACAACTGGTCTTGCCATTGGTGCCGGTGATCCCGATCACATCCAGCGCTGCTGACGGGCGGCCAAAGAAATTATCGGCGAGCTCACCCAGCCTGCGGCCGAGATCGGGCACCGGGATGGACGGCACCGGCAGGGCCAGCGCCCCCGGTGCGCCGTCTGCCTGGGGTTCCCAGGCCACCGCGATCGCGCCTGACTCGAGCGCCTGGCCAAGGTGATCCAGACCGTGTCCGCCGCGACCGCGACACGCCAGAAACAGACAGCCGGGCGTCACCTGGCGGCTGTCGGCGGCGATGTCCCGGAGCCGCAGCCCGGCAATCTCAGCCGGGGCCCGTGCGCCGAGCAAATCGCCCAGGGTCATCTCGGGGCTCTGGCCGGGCGCAGTCATCATGGCTGGCTCATTGCCTGGATGACACGCTGATCGGCTGTGTCGGCCGGGGTCTCGTCCGGCGCCACGCCGAGTACACGCAGGGCGCCCGCCGCCACCTCCGCAAACACCGGCGCCGCCACCTGGCCGCCGTAATAGACACCCTCGCCGGGCTCGTGGACCACGACGACGATGGCGAGCCGCGGCCGCGAAGCCGGCGCCAGGCCGCCGAAGACGGCGGTGTACCGATTCTCCGCATAACCGCCGGCGGCAGCCTTGCGGACGGTGCCCGTCTTGCCGGCGACGCGGTAGCCTTCGAGCTTGGCCGCACGAGCGGTGCCTTCGGGGCCTGTCACGGTCTCCATCATCCGCATCACGGCATCCGCCGTTTCCGGGGAGATCACACGGGAGGCCGGCGGCAAGGTCTCGACCGCGATCAGGGAAACCGGGCGCTTTATTCCGCCGGCGCCCAGGATGGCGTAGGCCTGTGCCAGTTGCAGGGGCGTCACGGACAGGCCGTAGCCGTATGCCAGCACCGCCTGGCCGATCTCTCGCCAATGCTCGTGGTGGTTGAGCAGACCTGCCGACTCGCCGGGGAAACCGCTGGAAGTCAGCTCACCGAAACCGAAGCCGTCCAGCACCGCCCAGAGCTGGGGCGGATCCAGCGACAGGGCGATGCGTGAGGCGCCCACGTTGCTGGATTTAGTCAGCACGGTCGTGATCGGCACGCGACCGAGATTGTGCTTATCCTCGATGGTCTTGGCGCCGACGATGATGTACCCGGGGGAGGTGTCGATAAACGTGTCGGCCTGATAACGGCCACTCTCGAGGGCGGCGGCAACGATGAAGGGCTTGAAGCTGGAGCCGGGCTCGAACAGATCGGTCGCCGCCTGGTTGCGGAAACGGTCGACGTCGAATCGGCGGCGGTCGTTCGGGTTGTAGCCGGGCTGGTTGACCATGGCCAGCACCTCGCCCGTGGCGACATCGAGGATGACCACGGAACCGGCGCGGGCACTATGCTGTTTGACCGCCGCCTTGAGCGAGCGGTAGGCCAGATACTGGATCCTGAGATCCAGGCTGGTGCGGAGATCGCGGCCAGCCTGGGGGGCCCGGATGCTCTCCACATTGTCGATGGTCCGACCGAGCCGGTCGCGCAGGACGCGCTTGGCGCCGGGCTGGCCCGCCAGCCAGGGATCGTAGGCCAGCTCCAGACCCTCGAGACCCTCGTCGTCCACGTTGGTGAATCCGATGACATGGCCGGCCACCTCTCCGGCCGGGTAATACCGGCGATATTCCCGCTGCGTGTAGACGCCGGGAATCTCCAGATCGAGGATCGCCTCCGCCTTGTAAGGCGGCATGTGCCGCATCAGGTAGAAGAACTCCCGATCCGGGTTCTGGGTCAGGAGCCCCAGCAGCCGGTCCGACCGCCAGCCGAGGGCGCCGGCCAGATCGTCGATCCGGTCACTGGCCTGCAGCAGCTGTTTGGGGTTGACCCAGATGCTGTCCACGGGGGTGCTGACGGCCAGCGGCTCTCCGTGCCGGTCGGTGATCATGCCGCGATGCGCCGCGATGGGAGCCACCCGCAGATGACGCGCATCGCCCTCACGGGCGAGGAATTCCTGATCCAGCAGCTGAAGCTGTACGGCGCGACCGAGGAGGACCACGAAGCCGGCCGCGAATACGATGCCGACCAACAGCAGACGACGATGGAATCGCCGCTGGAATATGCTCTTGCTGAAGCGCAGGCGGCTCATGGCCCGATGATCACGACCGACGCCGGTTCCGGCACGCGCATGTCCAGCTTCCCGGTCGCGATCTGTTCGATACGCCCGGGAGATGCCCAGGTGCTGTGTTCGATCTGCAGACGCCCCCAGTTGATGTTGAGCTCATCCCGGGTCCTGATCTGGGCTTCGAGCTCGATAAACAGCTGTCGGGCCTCGTGGCGGGCGTGGATGGCGGCCACGCTCGACCCCAGCAGCAGCAGGACCAGCCCCGCAGAGAGCGTCAGCTGGCTTGATAGTGAATTCATCATCAGTGCAAGCGCTCCGCCACGCGCAGGGTCGCGCTGCGTGCCCGCGGGTTGGCCGCCACTTCGTCTTCCGACGCCCGCCGCGCCTTGCCGATCGGACGCAGGTCCGGACGGGCGGATTCCGGCATATCCGGCAGGCCACGCCAGGCCTCGTCCTCCTGGGAATGTCGCCGGATGAACCGTTTGACCCGCCGATCCTCCAGCGAATGGAAACTGATCACGCAAAGGCGGCCGCGTCCGCGCAGCAGGCCCAGGGCTGCATCCAGACCCCGCTCCAGGGCATCCAGCTCCTGGTTGATGAAAATGCGGATGGCCTGAAAACTGCGTGTCGCCGGATGCTTGCCGGGTTCCCGACCCGGCACCGCCGCGGCGATGACCTCGGCCAGCTGGCCGGTGGTGGTGATCGGCCCGGCGACCCGGGCCGCGATGATCGCCCGGGCGATTCGACGGGAATGGCGTTCCTCGCCGAAACGCCACAGTACGTCGGCGATCTCTTTCTCGCCGGCCTCGGCCAGCCAGCCTGCGGCGGTGGTGCCTCCCCGCGTGTCCATGCGCATGTCCAGCGGCCCGTCGGCATGGAAGCTGAAGCCGCGTTCGGGCTGGTCCAGCTGGGGCGAAGAGACGCCGAGGTCGAGGAGGATGCCGTCGAACCCGTCGTCGAGGCCGGCCCGTTGCGCGATAACGCCCATGTCCGCGAAATTGCCCTGCTCGATCCGCACCCTGGGATCCCCCGTGAATCGGGCCTCAGCCGCGGCCACCGCAGAGCTGTCCCGGTCTATCATCAGCAAACGACCATCGCCACCGAGGCGCTCCAGGATGGCGGCTGAGTGCCCGCCCCGGCCGAATGTGCCGTCCAGATAACGCCCGTCTTCTTTTATCGCCAGCGCCTCCAGCACTTCGTTCAGGAGCACCGGCACATGGGTATCCGCACCCTTTGCCACTAGAACGAGAGCGTCTCTAGCTCGTCCGGCAGACCGTCCGCATCGGCGGCCTCCTCCGACAGCCATTCATCGCGGCGCTGGTTCCAGCGTTCCTCGTCCCACAGCTCGAATCGGTTGCCCTGGCCGATCAGGATCGCCTGCCGCTCGAGGCCGGCGAACTCGCGCAATTCCTTTGACAAGAGGATGCGGCCGTGTCCGTCCAGCTCCACTTCGGTGGCGTAGCCGACCATCAGCCGCTGCAGACGCCGGGCCTGGCGATTCAGGGTCGGGAGACGTATCAGCCGGCGCTCGATCTCTTCCCATTCGGGTGTCGGATAGACCAGCAGGCAGTAGTCGCGGTCGACAGTCACCACGAGCTGGCCTGAAGACAGATCGGCGATCCGCTGACGGTACTTGGTGGGTACCGCCATTCGGCCCTTCGCATCCAGGGTGACTTTGTTTGCGCCGCGGAACATATCGTGTCGCCATCCGGGGTGGGAATCCCATCATTTCCCACTTTTCCCCACTTGGCGCCACTATATGGACGGCTGATACCTTATGTCAACCGTCCCAATCGCAAATTTTTCATGCCGTACAGGCACTTAGACGCGGTTTCGAAGCCAGTATACCGGGTTTATAGGCCCTGTAAATCATGCGCTTAAGAGAGCTTCTTGGTAAAGCTCTTCAACTTTTTTGGTCTTTTTTTATTTTTTTCGCCGAGGGCGCGAAACAGAAGATGGGAGTCGGCCGATAAGCCGGGTTCTGTCGTGGACAGTCATTCATCTGGGACCCACGTCGCCATGGGCCTCAAGCGACCTACCCGGGAGCGCGCGCGGGCCGCGCGTCGCCGCCCCGAGGGACGGCATGCTCCCCTATTTGGTCTTGCTCCGAGTGGGGTTTACCGTGCCGCGACGTGTTGCCACTCGCGCGGTGCGCTCTTACCGCACCTTTTCACCCTTACCGGCCCCTGCCCGCCATGGGACAAGGACTTGGGCGGTATATTTTCTGTGGCACTTTCCGTGAGCTCGCGCCCCCCAGGCGTTACCTGGCACTCCGCCCTGCGGAGCCCGGACTTTCCTCCGTGACCGTTTCCGGTCACGGCGACTGTCTGGCCGACTCCCATCGCTATTATACCGGAGCGTCCTTACCCGGCGTGCCGCCGCTCAGCCTGGATGCGATGGCGAAGGCCTCGGCCCGCTTGCAACCGGTGATGGCGGAAGCGACACGCGCCGCCCGGCTGGCCGGCAGTTCGTCCACTAGCAACCCGACCAGCCGCTCCAGTCCCGGCGCGGCAACCCGCGCCTCCGGTTCTCCGGTACCGGCGATCACCAGCACGCTTTCGCCGCGACGGAGGTCGGCATCTCTGCCAATCCGCTCGCGCAGCGCGCCGAGGCTGCCACGATAGATACTCTCGAACGTCTTGGTCAGCTCCCGGGCCAGGGTCGCAGCCCGCTCGGTGCCGAACGCGCCGATCATGTCGTCCAGGGTATCGGCCAGACGCCGCCCTGACTCGTAGAAGACGAGGGTCCTGGGCTCGTCCGCCAGCGCCTGCAGGCGCTTGCGCCGGGCCGCAGCGCGCGGCGGCAGGAAACCCTCGAAGCAGAAACGATCAGTGGGCAGTCCGGCGACGCTGAGGCCGGCGATCGCAGCGCAGGGCCCGGGCACCGGGCTGACAGGCAGGTCGGATTCGCGGACCGCGGCCAGCAGCCGGTAACCGGGGTCGCTGATCAGTGGGGTACCGGCATCGGAGACCAGCGCAAAACTCTGTCCGGCAGCCAGCTTCTCCAGGATGCCGGCGACCCGGGCTTCTTCATTGTGCTCGTGGAAGGATATCCGGCGGGTACCGATGCCGAGCCGCGCCAGCATCTGGCCCGTATGACGCGTGTCCTCGCACAGCACCGCATCGACCGTCGCCAGGATCTCGCGCGCGCGGGGGCTCAGGTCGTCTAGATTGCCGATCGGCGTCGCGACTATGTAAAGCTTCCCGGCGGATTCTGGCACTATACTCCCCGACCCGTGGCCGCCTTTAATGGTCGGCGGCTCATCCTGCAACGGGAACCAGACGCTATGCAAACCGGACGGCAATCTCTGCTCCGCTACGCGCTCGCGCTTGCCGCGGCGTGCCTGATCCTGACCGCATGCGGTCCCGTCCGGCCTGACGCGGAAGACCGCGCCGACCAGATCGCGGCGGCCCGCCAGATGGAAGCAGCCGGCAGCTTTGCCGAGGCCGCGGAAAAGTGGAAGCAACTGGCTGAGTCCGCCTCCGGATCGGATCGGGATGCGGCGCTTCAGAGCGCCGCGCGAAATCTCTTCCTGGCGGGCCGTACCGCCGAAGCCCGCTCTGTGCTTGCCCGGGTGCCCGTACCGTCGGGGACCGCAGCCGCCGCGGAGTATCTGCTGCTGCGGGCGCGACTGGCGGTGGCGGCCGGCGACGGTGCCGAGGCCCTCGAAGCCCTCGGGCTGATCCCGGATGAATCCAGCCCTGCAATCCGTCTGCAGGCGCTCGAGGTGGCGTCCGACGCCAATCTGGTTCTCGGAAAGGCCGGGCCGGCTGTCGTCGCCCTGGTGCAGCGGGAAGCCCTGCTCGAGGACCCCTCCGAGATACGCGACAATCAACGCCGCATCTGGAATCGTCTCCAGGAGGCGGCCGCGGCCGACGCCGATTTCACCATCCCCGCGGGAGCGGATCCGATCGCCCGCGGCTGGCTGCAGCTGGGGGCCCTGCTTGAGGCTTACGGCCGCAACCCGTTCCAGCTCCAGGCCAGCCTGCTCGACTGGCGGGCGCGCAACCCGTCCCATCCAGCCAGCGGAGAGGTACTGGAGACCGCCCTGGCCACCTACCGCGATCTCAACGAATATCCGCGCCGGGTCGCGCTGCTGCTGCCTCTGACCGGCCGTCTGGCGGCCTCATCCGCCGCCGTGCGGGATGGCTTTATTGCCGCCTACTACCAGCAGGCGGAACAGCGCCCGGCAGTCCGTATCTACGACAGCAACCGGCTCGGTGCCAGCGGTGCCTGGGAGCAGGCCGCCGCGGACGGCGCCGATTTCATCGTCGGCCCGCTGTCGAAGGGCGAGGTGGAGATGCTGCGCTCGGTTTCCGGAGGGGTGCCGACCCTCGCCCTGAACGAAGTGCCGCGGGGAGACCCGCTGCCTCCTTACGTCTATCAGTTTGCCCTCTCTCCCGAGGACGAGGCCGAACAGGCCGCGCGCCGGGCCCTGGAGGACGGCTTCCGCGAGGCCGTAGCGCTGGTGCCGGGGAATGACTGGGGCATGCGCATCGTCGCCAGCTTCGGTGAAGCCTTGCAGGCCGGTGGTGGCCGCCTGCTGGGGATCTCCACCTATACACCCGGTGGCGCCGATTTCTCGGACCCGATCCGCGGGCTGCTTCTGGTCGACGAGAGCGCCCAGCGGCACCGGCAGCTCGAAACCGTTCTGGGTCTCAACCTGGAGTTCGAGCCCAGAAGGCGGCAGGACGCCGATTTCGTCTTCGTCGCGGCGCAAACCGGCGACGGGCGTCAGATCCGGCCCCAGCTGAAGTTCCATTACGGCGCGGACCTGCCGGTCTACGCCACGTCTGCCATCTACGCGCCGGACGAAGGCCCCAACCGGGACCTGGACGGGGTCCGTTTCAACGACATGCCGTGGGTTCTGGCCGCGGAACAGGACGTGGTGGTACTGCGCGACCGGCTCGCCACCATATGGCCTTCGAGCAGCGGTCGCCGCGCCAGATTGTATGCGCTGGGTTTCGATGCGTACCGGCTGGTCCCGATCCTGAGGAACGACCGCGGGCTGCTGCAGGACGGGTTGGCGGGCCTGACCGGCGTGCTCGAGCTAGAGCAGGAGCAGCGCATCCATCGCCGACTCATCTGGGCCTCCATCGCCAATGGCCAGCTCCGTGTTCTGCCGCCAAACCCTGGCCCGAGGTGAGCCGGCGGCGCGGCCGCGAAGCCGAACGGATGGCAGAGCGTTATCTCCGGCGACAGGGATTCGAATGCCTCCATCGGAATTACCACTGCCGCTGGGGCGAGATCGACCTTCTGATGCGGCACGGGGACACCCTGGTGGTTGTCGAGGTCCGCGCCCGGGCCCCGGGCGCCCGCTGCAGCGCAGAGGAGTCCGTGTCCGCTGCCAAACAGGCCCGGATCATCGCAGCGGCCCGTCATTTCCTCGCTCGGCATCCGCGGCTGGCGACCGGCGCCGTGCGCTTTGACGTTGTGGCAATATCACCGGGTGGTGGTGACGATGAACTCCGCTGGATCGAAGCTGCATTCAATGCCTGACCGCGCGTTCGGATGCTTTCAGGTGGCCCCGGACCGCACGGGCGTGACGAAGGGGACGGTATGAGCTCCGTGGATCTCGAGGAACGGGTAAGGCAGCATTTTCACGACAGCATGGACGCCAAGCGGGCCGCCAGCCATCTGGCGCCCGTCATCGCCCGGGCCGCCCGGACCATGACGGGCTGCCTCCTCGGCAACGGCAAGATCCTCGCCTGCGGGAACGGCGGCTCGGCCGCAGACGCCCAGCACTTCTCCTCGGAATTGGTGAATCGCTTCGAAATCAGGCGGCCCGGCTTGCCGGCGCTCGCCCTCACCACCGACAGCTCGACGCTGACTTCGATCGCAAACGACGACGGCTACGCCGAAGTATTTGCCCGCCAGGTCCATGCCCTGGGCCAGCCGGGGGATGTCCTCCTGGCGATCAGCACATCCGGCCAGTCAGCGAATATCTGCCGGGCGGTGGCTGCTGCCATTGAACGCGGTCTGCGGGTTGTGGTGCTGGGAGGCCGCGATGGAGGCCCTCTGGCCGGATTGCTGGGCCCGGACCAGATCGAGATCCGCGTGCCCGGCGAACGCACGGCGCGGATCCAGGAGGTCCATCTGCTGATCATCCACTGCCTTTGCGACCTCATCGATACCGCCCTGCTCGAACCCGGTGAGGGGAGCGGGCGGGACGGTGGCTGATCCCGTGTCGATAAACGATGACCGCTGTGCCGCGCTGATCGCCCGGCTGCATGAAGAATTGGGTCCGACCGGGGTACTGACCGATGCCGCGGATCGATGGGCGTACGGATACGACAACAGCCGCCGGCAGACCCTGCCGGCTGCGGTGGTGATGGCCGAGGATCACGACAGTGTCGCGCTGGCCGTCCGGGCCTGTCACGAGCACCAGGTCCCGCTAACGGTGCGGGGCCGGGGCACGGGCACAGCCGGTGCCGCGGTGCCGTCCGAGAACGGGATCGTGCTGTCCACCGAGCGCATGTCGCGGATCCTGGCCATCGACCCCGACAACCGCGTAGCGGTGGTGCAATGTGGGGTCATCAACGGCGATCTGCAGCGGCAGGCTGGCGAGCAGGGGTTCTTCTGGCCCCCGGATCCGACCTCCGCGGATTACTGCACGATAGGCGGCAATCTGGGATGCAACTCGGCCGGTCCCCGCGCGGTCAAATACGGCACTCCACGGGAAAACACGCTGGGGCTGCGTGCGGTCACCGGCGATGGGCGCAGCCTGCGCACCGGCTGTTACACGACCAAGGGTGTGGTCGGCTACGACCTGACCCGTCTGCTGATCGGATCAGAGGGCACCCTGGCCGTCATTACCGAAGCCACCCTCAAGCTGACACCGCTGCCGCAGGCCATCGTGACCCTGCGCGCCGTGTACCGGGATATGGCCGCCGCGGCCTCGGCGGTATCCCGGATCATGGCCCGACCCGTGGTGCCGCGATCGCTGGAATTCATGGATGGCAATGCCATCGGTCTGGTGCGGAGGTCCGGCGCCCCGGGCCTCCCGGAAGACGCGGGGGCCATGCTCCTGATCGAGGTGGACGGCGCAGCCGGCGCCCTGCAGCTGGCCGCAGAAGCGGTCCGCGACGCCGCCGCCGGCGATGGCCTGATCTCCCTCGATACGGCGCGGGACGCGGCCGAGGTAGCGGCTCTCTGGGCCAGCCGCAAGGCCCTGTCGCCGGCGCTACGCGAGATCGCCCCGAAGAAGATCAACGAAGACGTGGTGGTCCCGGTGTCGAGGATGGCCGACCTCATCGCCGCTCTCGGCGAGATGGCAGAAGAGTTCGCCGTCACCATCGTCAGCTTCGGCCACGCCGGCAACGGCAACATCCACGTCAATATTCTCGGTGACCCGGCCGTCGCCGGAGAAAGCGAACGCATGCGGCGCTGCATGGACGCCATGTTCCGAAAAGTGCTGGATCTCGGTGGCACGCTCTCGGGCGAGCACGGCATCGGTTTTGAGAAGCGCGAGGCGGTGGCCCTGGAGATCGAGCCGGAGACCCTGGAGTTGATGAGACGGATCAAGCGGGAGTTCGACCCGCTCGGCATCCTCAATCCGGGAAAACTCTTTCCGGATGCTGCCGCCTCTACTTGACGACGCGCAGATGGGGACGGCCATCGTTGTCGGGGCCGTCCTTGTCGGGATCCGGTTCCGGGCCCTCGTCCTCGGCGCCGAAGATCATGCCCTGGCCGGTCTCCCGGGCATAGATACCCAGAATCGCCATGCTGGGCACGCTGACATGGAACGGCTGACCGCCGAAGCGGGCGTCGAACTCGAGCATGTCGTTGCTGATAATGAGATCGCTGGTGGCATCGTAGCTCAGATTGAGCACGATCTTGCCGTCGCGTACGTGCTCGGACGGCACGCAGACACCGTCAGTCGCCGCGTCGACCACCACGTGGGGGGTCTGACCGTTGTCGATAATCCACTCATGCATGGCCCGTAACAGATAGGGCCGGCGAGGGTTCACCCGATGGCTCGCGAACCAGGGCCGTCAAGGCCTCAGCTCGGCCTCCAGTTCCGTGAGACTGGCGCGGAACGAGGGTCGCTCGAACATCGCCTCGGCATATTTGGCCACCGGCTTGGCTTCGGCCGCGGACAGATCGATCTCGTAATGGGGTAAACGCCACAAGATGGGCGCGATGGTGCAGTCCACCAGCGAAAATTCGTCGCTGAGAAAATATGGCTTGGCCCTGAATACCTCGGCACTGGCCATGATGCTCTCGCGCAGAATCTTGCGCGCACGGTTCGCCGTTTTGCGGTCGCGGGCTTGCTCGATCTCGATGGCGAGGGTGTACCAGTCTTTCTCGATCCGAAAGAGCGCCAGCCGGAATTGCGCCCGGGTCACCGGATCTACCGGCATCAGCGGCGGGTGCGGAAAGCGCTCATCCAGATATTCGATGATGACCCGAGAGTCGTACAGCACCAGGTCCCGATCCACGAGGGTCGGCACGCTGTGGTAGGGATTGAGATCGAGAAGATCCTCGGGGAGGGTCGGACCGTCCACGTCGACGATGTCGACATTGATACTCTTCTCCGACAACACCAGCCGCACCCGATGGCTGTGAGGATCGGTCGGGTGCGAAAAAAGCGTCATCACGGACCGCCGGTTGGCAATCAACGCCATGCGAATACTCCAGGTCGTTTCTCGCCGCGCCCAGCGGACGTGGCTCGCTAAAAATTAGTGGACGTCTTTCCAGATTTCCTTCTTGAGGAGAACCGCAAACAGAAGGAAGACCAGCAAGAACAGAATTACTTTGACCCCGAGCGCGCGGCGCTCCAGCTGCACCGGCTCGCCGATATAGCTCAGGAAGGTCACCAGATCCCGGACCATGGTGTCATACTGCTGGGCGTCCATGCTGCCCGGCGTGACGATCTCGAAGCGATCGAATACCTCGTGGACCCCACCCTGAGCATCCGTCTCCTGGCGGAACACGGCTCGCTGGACGCCCTGAAGTTCCCACAGGACGTGGGGCATACTGGCCCCGCTCAGGACCAGGTTGTTGGTGCCGGTCGGCTTGGACGGATCCACGTAGAAGGACTTGAGGAAACTGTAGATCCAGCTTTCACCACGGGCCCGTGCGACCAGTGACAGATCCGGCGGTGTGCGCCCGAACCAGTTGGCCGACTCCTGGGCCGGCATCGCGATCTCCATCGTGTCGAACGGCCGCTCGCCCGTGAACATCAGGTTTTCCACCAGCTGTTCCTCGGTCAGGCCGAGATCCATCGCCAGACGGTTATACCGAACATACTGGGCGGAATGGCAGCCGAGACAGTAATTGACGAAATACTTGGCCCCGCGCTGCAGCGCCGCTTCATTGGAGATGTCGACGCTGACCGGTTGGAGATGAGCCGCGCCGCCGGCCGCCGCGACGACGCCGGGCAGCAGTGCCATCAGACAGGCTATCAGCTTCCTACCCATGATGACTCACCCTCTCCGGCACCGGCTTGACCTTATCGTACTTGGTGTAGAACGGCATCAGCAGGAAGTAGGCGAAGTAGATGACCGTGAAGATGCGGGCGAGGATGGTGTACACACCGGTCGCCGGCTGCGTGCCCAGGTATCCCAGCGCGATGAAGCTGATGACGAAGGCGGTCAGGGCGGTCTTCGACATCCAGCCGCGATAGCGCATGGACTTGACCGGGCTGCGGTCCAGCCAGGGGAGGAAGAACAGCACCAGCATCGCGCCGCCCATCAGGATCACGCCGCCCAGCTTGTCCGGCACCGCGCGCAGCACCGCGTAGAAAGGGGTGAAGTACCAGACCGGGGCGATGTGCTCCGGCGTCTTCAGCGGATCCGCCGGCTCGAAGTTCGCATGCTCGAGGAAGTAGCCGCCCATCTCGGGAGCGAAAAACACGATGGCCGAGAACACGATCAGGAACACGATCATCGCCACCAGATCCTTGGCCGTGTCGTAGGGATGGAAGGGCACGCCGTCCAGCGGCTTGCCGTCGGGACCCTTCTTCTCCTTGATCTCCACGCCGTCCGGGTTGTTGGAGCCGACTTCGTGCAGAGCCAGGATGTGGACCACCACCAGTCCGACGAGCACCAGCGGCATCGCGATCACGTGGAGGGCGAAGAACCGGTTGAGGGTGATGTCGGAGATGAAGAAATCACCGCGCACCCACTCCACCAGGCCCTCTCCGACCAGGGGGATGGCCCCGGCCAGGGAGACGATCACCTGGGCGCCCCAGTAGGACATCTGGCCCCAGGGCAGCAGGTAGCCGAAGAACGCCTCGGCCGCCAGCACCAGATAAATGAACATGCCGAACACCCACAACAACTCCCGCGGGCTCTTGTACGAGCCATACATCAGGCCGCGGAACATGTGGATATAGACCACGACGAAAAACAGCGAGGCGCCGGTCGAATGCATGTAGCGCAGCAGCCAGCCCCACTCCACGTCGCGCATGATGTACTCGACCGAGGCGAAGGCCTCGGTGGCCGACGGCTTGTAGCTCATGGTCAGGAAGATGCCGGTGAGCAGCTGGATCACCAGCACCAGCATGGACAGGAATCCGAATACATACCACCAGTTCAGGTTCTTCGGCGCGTAGTACTCGGTCACGTGCTCCTTGAGCATCCGGTCAAGGGGGAAGCGCTTGTTGATCCAGGCGTAGAAGCCGCCCTGGCGGCCGGCCACTGCGCTCCCCGCCTCGTGTGCAGAGTTGCTCATCACGCCACCCCCGAATCCGCGCCGATGAGGACCACAGAATCGCTGAGATACCGGTGCGGCGGCACAGCCAGGTTCAGCGGCGCCGGCACGCCCTTGTAGACCCTGCCGGCCAGGTCAAATTTCGAGCCGTGACAGGGGCAGTAGAAGCCGCCCTCCCAGTCAGCGCCCAGATCCGCCGGCGCCACGTCGAAACGCTCGATCGGCGAACATCCCAGGTGGGTGCAGCTGCCGACGACGACGAGGACCTCCGGCTTGATCGAGCGAAATTCGTTGGTGGCGTAATCGGGCTGCTGCGGCTGCTCGGAATCCGGATCCCGCAACTGATCATCGGATTTTCCCACCCGATCCAGCATGTCGTCGGAGCGGCGCAGGAGCCAGACGGGTTTGCCGCGCCACTCCACTTTGACCATGCCGCCGGGCTCCAGCTTGCTGATGTCGACCTCCACGGGCGCGCCGAGGGCCTGGGCACGGGCGCTGGGCTGCCAGGAGGCCAGGAACGGGACCGCGGCGAAAACCGCACCGACACCGCCGGTGACGGCCGTGGCCACGCCCAGGAAATGACGTCTGCTCAGATCAACGTCGTCGCTCATCTAAAGGAATCTCCAGGGCAAATCGGACAGGGTTTTATTGGGCCCGGTGGCAAGCGAAGTCTGAAGTCCCGTACCGCGGGCTCGCAATCCCTCCATTATACACGCCGGTTTGTTGCGCTGCCTACATGCCGACCCGATGCAAACTACGAGGCAAATTGTTTCCGGCGATGGGCCATCGCATAATCCGTCGCCTCCGAGTCCGAGGCCTTTTTCCAGGGATATGTCTGGGCTGAGCACCGCATTGACCTTCTTCCTGCGCTCCGCCACCGTCGGTCTGGCGGCGGCGTTCGTGGTCGTCTATCTGTTCCCGGAGCTGCTGACCGGGAGTGGCAGACAGCCCGCCGGCGGGCCCGTGTCCTACGCCAGTGCCGTGACCTCGACGGCACCGGCAGTGGTGAATCTGATTGGCACCAGGCGCGCCGCGCCGGCGGCAGGCAGCCAGGCGGCGGGCCGCGCAGCCAGCGGTGAGAGCCTCGGCTCCGGGGTGATCCTCAGTCCGGAGGGGCACATCATCACCAACGACCACGTCATCGCCGGCGCGGAGGCGATCGATGTGGTGCTCAACGATGGTCGGGTGGCTCCGGCGACGCGGGTCGGCACCGACCCGGATACGGACCTGGCCCTGCTCAAGATCGAACTGGAAGATCTGCCCCGGATCCGGCTGGGGCGCTCCGACATGCTGCGGGTGGGTGACGTGGTGCTGGCCATCGGCAATCCCTTCAGTATCGGCCAGACCGTGACCCAGGGGATCGTCAGCGGCACCCGGCGTGGCCAACTGGGGCTCTCGCCGTTCGAGAACTTCATCCAGACCGACGCCGCCATCAACCTGGGCAACTCCGGCGGCGCGCTGGTCAACGCGGACGGCGAATTGGTCGGGATCAATACCGCCTTTTTCTCCCGCCGCCTGGACTCGGAGGGGATCGGCTTCGCGATCCCGGTCAACCTGGTGCGCGGCGTGATGGCGGATCTGATCGAGCACGGCCGGGTCATCCGGGGCTGGCTCGGTGTGGGCACGGAGACATTGACAGCCGAACAGGCGCGCTCGCTGGGTCTGGACGATCCATTCGGCATCATCCTCACCAGCGTCCAGCCGGGGAGCCCGGCCGATCTCGCAGGACTGCGCCCGGCCGACGTCATCACTCATATCAACGATCAGCCGGTGGTCGTGTGGCAGGACGCACTCCGGCAGGTCGCGAGGATGGCACCGGGGACTCGCATCGTACTGAGCGGGAGCCGCCTGGGTCGCGCCTTCCGCGTCGCCGCCGAGGTCGCCGAGCGGCCTTCCCCGGGGCGCGACTAGGGGCCCGGGTTCAGCCGGGTACGCGGCGGATGTCGGCGCCGAGCGGCCGCAACTTGTCCTCGATACGCTCGTAGCCGCGATCCAGGTGGTAGATGCGCTCGATCGGCGTCTCACCGCTCGCCACCAGCGCCGCCAGCACCAGGCTTGCCGAGGCGCGCAGGTCGGTCGCCATGACCGGGGCGGCCTGCAGGCGCTCCACACCCTCGCTGATGGCGGTGTTGCCCTCGAGCCGGATCCGCGCGCCCATCCGCTGCATCTCCTGAACGTGCATAAAGCGGTTCTCGAATACGGTCTCGGTGATCGTGCCCACGCCCTCAGCGACGGCA
>CBDTYJ010000014.1:0-21179 GCA_965364575.1 uncultured Gammaproteobacteria bacterium | reverse complement strand
TGGCTGCTCGTCCGCGCTGGCTGGTCCTGAACAAGGTCGACCTGCTGGATCAGCATACGCGGCGTTCGCGTGTTGCGCAGGTGAGGCAGGCCCTGGCCTGGGAGGCGCCCTGTTTCGAGATCTCGGCGCTGGCCCGCCAGGGCACCCGGGAATTGTGCGAAGCGATCATGGCTCAGCTGGAGACCATGATCAGGGACGCTGCGGAGGATGAACAAGCCGGGGCGGAGGATGCGGCCCGGGCGTCGTTCGATGGGGACGATGAAGGTCCCTAGGGCGGCCAATGCCAATCTTGCCTGTCTGGACTGAATGGCCTGACTCATCGAGCCGCGCACCCGTGCCCCCGGGCACGAAAAAGCCGGCTCGAGGCCGGCTTTTTGGTCTGTCCCGCGCCAGGTATCACGCCTGGCAGAGAGTCGTTTCGATCAGGCGTCCAACTGGCGGATCTTGTCGTTCAACCGGCTCTTGTGGCGGGCCGCCTTGTTCTTGTGGACGATCCCCTTGCCAACCATGGAATCGAGCACCGGCACCGCTTCCTTGAAGCTGGCTTCGGCCGCTGCCTTGTCACCGGCCTTGACGGCGTTCAGAACGCCCTTGAGGTGCGTGCGCATACGCGAGCGCAGCGCCATGTTGTGGCCGCGTCTCTTGACGGCCTGGCGGGCGCGTTTTTGGGCTGACTTGATATTGGCCAAGATTCGACTCCCGATCGTAATTTCGGCCCGCAACCGGGCCGTGGCAAGCCGCGTATCTTGCGGAACTCCCGGAGTTCTGTCAAGACGCCGAGGCCCTGGTGCCGGGCGTTCGTGGGCGGCCGGGGGCTTGCTTGTTTTAATGTATTAGCGTATTAATACGTTAAAACAAGCAAGCCCCGTCACCCCTCACGACATCCACTGGCCATGAAAGACAAGCACGGATTGCAGACCGAAGCGCTGATAGAGGCGGAGAATTCGCTGTTCGAAGCGGTCGTCAGCCTGCGCGATACCGGCGAGTGCGGCAATTTCTTCAAGGATCTCTGCACGCCGGCCGAGCTCCAGGCCCTGGTGGACCGATGGGCGGTGGTCTGTCTGCTCCGGGAGGGGCGGACCTACAGGGACATCAACGAGCAGACCGGCGTCAGCGTCACCACGATCGGCCGCGTCGCCCGTTTCCTGGCAGAGGGTTATGGCGGCTACCGCACGGTGGCCGAACGCCTGAGACCGCGCTCATGACCGGAGAGACCGCATCGATGACAGTAGAACGCGAGACCCGAATCAAGATCGCCGTACAGAAATCCGGTCGGCTCACGGACAATTCCCTGGGGCTGCTGCGGCGCTGCGGCCTCAACTACAGCAGGGCGGCGGATCAGCTGATCTGCTTCGGCGAGAACATGCCCATCGACGTGCTGCTGGTGCGGGACGACGACATCCCGTCGCTGATCGCCGAAGGTGTCTGCCAACTCGGCCTGGTGGGGCTGAACGTGCTGCTGGAGAAAGCCGTGGAAGGTCCCGGTCTGATGATGGCGCGGCGCGTCGGCGATCTGGAATTCGGCCGCTGCCGGCTGTCTCTCGCGGTGCCCCGGGGCACGCCATACCTGGGCCCGGCCGACGTCGCCGGCCGGCGCATCGCCACCAGTTATCCCCGCATCCTCGGCAAATGGCTGGAGGAGCGCGGCATCGAAGCGGAGATCGTCACCCTGTCCGGCGCGGTGGAGATCGCGCCGAAGCTGGGTCGGGCGGATCTCATCTGCGACCTGGTGTCCACCGGTTCGACCCTGTCCGCCAACGGCCTGGAGGAGGTCGACGTGATCCTCGAGAGCCATGTGGTCCTGGTCAGCGGTGACGAACCCCCGGATGCGGAAAGCGCGGAACTCGTGCAGCGGATGATCAGCCGCATCGACGGCGTGGTGCGGGTACAGGAGAGCAAATACATCATGTTGCATGCGCCACGGTCCGCCCTGGAGGAGATCAAGGCGCTGCTGCCCGGCAGCGAAGCGCCCACGGTAATGCCCCTGGACGGTATCGACGACAAGGTGGCGATCCACGCGGTATGCCAGGAGAACGTGTTCTGGGAGACCCTCGAGGGTCTCAAGCGCGCTGGCGCGTCGTCGGTGCTGGTGCTGCCCGTCGAGAAGATGCTGGCCTGAAACCGGGAGCTGGAAGATGCTGGAGACACTGAACTGGAACGAGATGGATGAGGCCGGACGCCGCGACGCCCTGACGCGGCCGGCGGTCGCCGATCAGGCGGATCTGGCCGCGCGCGTCTCGGGGATCATAGAGCGAGTCCGTGCCGATGGCGACGCGGCGCTGATCGATTTCGCGCGGACTTTCGACCGGGTCGAGCTGGGCGCGCTGCGGGTTGATCCGGATGACATTGCATCGGCTCCCGGGAAATTGCAGCCCGGTCAGCGTGCGGCCCTCGAAGCCGCCGCCGACAATATCCGCCGCTTCCACCAGGCCCAGCTCCGGGATCCCCTCGAAGTGCGCACCGCCCCCGGCGTGGTCTGCCGGCGAGTCACGCGGCCGCTGGATGCGGTGGGCCTGTATGTGCCGGCCGGCACCGCGCCGCTGCCATCGACGGCGCTGATGCTGGCCGTGCCGGCGTCGGTCGCCGGCTGCCCTCGACGGGTGATCGCCACGCCGCCCCGGCCGGACGGGCGAGCCGATCTCAGCGTGTTGGCGGCCGCCGCCCTGTGCGATATCGACGAGGTCTGGCTGGCCGGTGGCGCCCAGGCCGTGGCGGCACTCGCCTACGGCACCGAATCGCTGGCGCCGGTGGACAAGATCTTCGGCCCCGGCAATGCGTGGGTGACCGAGGCCAAGCTCCAGGTCTCCATGGACGCCGCGGGCGCTGCCTGCGACCTGCCGGCCGGTCCCTCCGAGGTCCTGGTGATCGCCGACGAAAAAGCCGATCCGGAGTTCGTCGCCGCCGACCTGTTATCCCAGGCTGAGCACGGCGCCGATTCCCAGGTCGTGTTAGTGACGCCATCGGCCGCCATGGCCGAACGGGCCCGGGCGGCGGTGGAGGCCCAGCTCGAACGGCTGTCACGGGCCGCGGTGGCCCGCAAGTCGCTCGACGCCAGCCGGGTGATCGTGGTCGCCGACCTGGACCAGGCTTTCGCCGTCAGCAATCGATACGCGCCGGAACATCTGATCCTGCAGATCCAGGACGCTGCGGACCGGGTCGAGCAGGTCACGGCAGCCGGTTCGGTGTTCGTCGGTCCGTGGACGCCCGAGTCCCTGGGCGATTACTGCAGCGGCACCAATCATGTGCTGCCGACCTATGGCTTCGCCCGGGCCTGGAGCGGCCTTGGCGTGGAGGATTTCCAGCGACGCATCACCGTCCAGGAAGCATCCGAGGACGGGTTGCGCGGCATCGGACCGGTGGCGGTGACGCTCGCACGGATGGAAGGCCTGGACGGGCACGCCGCGGCGGTGGAGCGTCGCCTGGCCGCGCTGCGGGACCGGAGCGTGGCATGACCGATCCGGTCTCCCTGGCCCGGCGCGATCTGCGCCGGTTCGTGCCCTACGAGGCCGCGTCACCGGACCGGGAGGCGGTGCGCCTGCACGCCAACGAATCGGCCTGGCGGCACGACTGGGACGAGAGCGAGGCGGGTCTGAACCGATATCCGGACCCCCGTCCGGCGGCGGTGCTCGCCCGCCTGGCTGCGCTCTATGGTGTGCCCGCGGAAGAATTGTTGCTGACCCGCGGCAGCGACGACGCGATCGACGTGCTGGTCCGGACCATGTGCGAAGCCGGTCGTGACCGGGTCGTGATCTGTCCGCCGACCTTCGGCATGTACGCCGTGGCGGCCCGCCTGCAGGGTGCCGGCGTGGACGAAGTACCGCTGGATGCGAAGTCGGATTTCGCGCTGGACACCGACGCAGTCATCAGCGCCGTCATGGATGCGGGCGCCCCGGCCAAGCTCGTGTTCCTGTGCTCGCCCAACAATCCCACCGGCAACGTGATCCCCGAGGATGACGTCCGGGCCGTGTGCCGGTCGATGCAGGATCGGGGTCTGGTCGTGGTGGACGAAGCCTATGTGGAATTCGCCCCGGAGCAGACTCTGGCCGGCCTGCGCCGGGAATGCCCCAATCTGGTCCTGCTGCGCACGCTGTCCAAGGCCTACGCTCTGGCTGGCGCCCGGCTCGGCGTGCTGATCGGCGATCCGGGTCTGGTGCGTCTGTTGCGCGCGGTGCTGCCGCCGTACCCGGTGCCATCGCCATCCCTGGATGCGGCGCAGCGTCTGCTGCGGCCCGAACCGGTGGCCCGGGCCCGGGCCGAGGTCGCCGCCACCATCGAGCGCCGGGAGCGTCTGCTGACAAGCCTGGCCGCGTCGCCGGCAGTAGTCCGGGTCTGGCCCAGCGCCGGCAATTTCCTGCTGATCCGCTGCCGTGATGCGGCGGCGGTGATCGACGCCTGCGCCCGGGCGAAGCTCCTGATCCGGGATTTCAGTCGCGCCCCGGGGCTGGATAACTGTGTGCGCATCACCGTCGGTGACGACGCGGTAAATGACAGGCTGCTGGCGGCCATCGCCGAATCGATACCGGAGGCCAGTCATGGCTAGTGCGCGGGTCGTATTTCTCGACCGGGACGGGACCCTGATCCGGGAGCCGGAGGACTTCCAGCTCGACGCCCTGGAAAAAGTGCGCCTGGTGCCGGGGGTGATGCCCGCCCTGGCCCGGCTGCGCGACGCCGGTTACCGGCTGGTCCTGGTGAGCAATCAGGACGGCCTCGGCACCGACGCATTCCCCGAGCCGCACTTCCGTCTGGTTCACGACTTCTTTCTCGATCTGTTCGCGTCCCAGGGTATCGAGTTCGACGCGGAGTTCATCTGCCCGCACTTCGAACAGGACGGCTGCGACTGCCGCAAGCCCCGCACCGGTCTGTTGACGAGGTATCTGGCGGCCACCGATCTGGATACGGCACGGAGCTGCGTGGTGGGAGACCGGGAGACCGATCTGGCGCTGGCTGACAATCTCGGTCTGCGGGGATTCCGCCTCGACGACGAACGGGGCTGGCCGCGGATCGTCGACGAGATCCTCGACGGCGCGCGGCGTGGCCGCGTCCGCCGCAGCACCCGCGAGACCCGCATCGACGTGGAGGTCGATCTGGGGTCGGCGACAAACGTCGCCATCGACACCGGTATCGGGTTTTACGATCACATGCTCGAACAGGTGGCCCGCCACGGTGGCATCGGTCTGACGGTCAGCTGCGAGGGGGACCTGCACGTGGACGAACATCACACGGTAGAGGACGTGGCCATCGCTTTCGGACAGGCGCTGCGGGAGGCGCTGGGCGACAAGCGCGGTATCGGCCGATACGGGTTCGTGCTGCCGATGGATGAAGCACAGTCCCGGGTGGCGATCGATCTTTCCGGACGCCCCTACGCCGTGTTCGAGGGCAGCTTCCCGCGCAGCGAGGTAGGCGGCCTGGCCACGGAGCTGGTGCCCCACTTCTTCCGCTCGGTGGCCGACAGCCTGGGCGCCGCCATCCACGTCAGCGTGCGCGGCGAGAACGCCCATCACATGGTGGAATCCGCGTTCAAGGGCTTCGGCCGCTGTCTGCGTCAGGCGGTGGCCGCGGACGGGTCCGAGGTGCCCTCCACCAAGGGTGTGCTGTGAGCGAGCGGCCGTGAGCATCGCCATCATCGACAGCGGCGGCGCCAATATCGCATCGCTGCAATTTGCCCTGCAGCGACTGGATGCCGAATCCGAGCTGACACGCGATCCGCGCGTGCTGCAAACCGCCAGCCACGTGCTGTTGCCCGGCGTCGGCGCGGCGGCCGACGCCATGTCCCGCTTACGGGAAGAAGGACTGGAGTCGGTGATCCCCCGTCTGACCCAGCCGGTGCTCGGGATCTGTCTCGGCATGCAGCTCCTGTTCACGGGCTCGGCCGAAGGCGATGTGGATTGCCTGGGGATCCTCGACGGCCGCGTCGAGCCCCTGAACGGGGGGCCGGATCTCACCATCCCGCACATGGGCTGGAACCAGATCCGCCGCAGCGGTGACTGCCCCTTGATGGACGGTCTCGACGACGGCGAGTACTTCTACTTCGTCCACAGCTACGCCGCGGCCGAGGGTCCCGCCACGCGCGCCGTCAGTGAGCACGGCGAGCGTTTCAGCGCCATCGTCGGCCGCGACAATTTTCATGGCACCCAATTTCATCCCGAGCGGTCCGGCGCCGCCGGCGCACGGGTATTGCGTAATTTTCTGGAGTCCGGTTGATGGAACTGATCCCCGCGATCGATCTCAAGGACGGCGGCTGCGTACGGCTCTTCCAGGGCCGCTTCGATGCAGTCACTGAATATCCGGCTGACCCGGTCGCGCTGGCCCTGCGCTACGCCGGGCTGGGCGCGCGCTGGGTGCATTGCGTGGATCTGGACGGCGCCCGGGACGGGGCCGCCGGCAATCTCGACCCCATCCGCCGGATGGCGTTGGAGCTGCCCGGTGGTCTCCAGGTCGGTGGTGGGATCCGGGACCGCGCCGCGGCCCGGCGGCTGCTGGACGCGGGCGTGGGCCGGGTCGTGATCGGCAGCGTGGCGGCCGAGGACCCGCCGGCGGTGATCGAGTGGTTGGCGGAGCTCGGCCCCGAACGGCTGGTACTGGCCCTGGACGTGAATTGCGAAGCCGGCGAGCCCATGCTGGTCAGCCGCGGCTGGACCGAGCGCAGCGAGTTCAGCCTGTGGCAGGCGCTGGAGCGTTACGCCGCCGCCGGGGCCCGGCACGTCCTGTGCACCGACGTCAGCCGCGACGGCGCCTTCACCGGGCCGGCGACGGACCTCTACACGGCATGCGTGGAGCGCTTTCCCGACATGTGTTTCCAGGCATCCGGCGGCGTCCGCGACGCGGCCGATCTCGAGGCGCTGGCCGGCACCGGGGCCAGCGCGGCGATCGTGGGACGGGCCCTGCTCGAGGGCCGGATCAGTGAACAGGAGCTGCAGCCATTCTTGCGAAGCGCATAATCCCCTGTCTCGACGTCCGCGACGGGCAGGTGGTCAAGGGCGTAAAGTTCCGCGATCACCGTGTCATGGGTGACATCGTGCCCCTGGCCCGGCGTTACCGGGACGAGGGCGCCGATGAGCTGGTCTTCTACGACATCACCGCCAGCCCTGACGGGCGCACCGTCAGCCGCGACTGGGTGGGGCGGGTGGCGGCGGAACTGGACATCCCGTTCTGCGTCGCCGGCGGTATCCGCAGCGTGGCCGACGCCGAGGCGGTCCTGGCCGCCGGCGCGGAGAAGATCTCGGTGAACACGCCCGCGCTGGACGATCCGGATCTCATCGACCGCCTGGCGCGACGCTTCGGCGCTCAATGCGTGGTAATCGGCATCGACAGCCAGGGCGGCGAGGACGGGTTCTTTGTCGCCAGCCACACCGGCGACCCGGCGCGGACCCGCTACGGTCTGCGTGCCACCGCCGACTGGATCCGAGAGGTCCAGGACCGCGGTGCCGGTGAGATCGTGCTCAACTGCATGAATCACGACGGTGTGCGCACCGGCTACGATCTGGAACATCTCCGCATGGCGCGGGAGATCTGCCGCGTGCCGCTGATCGCCTCCGGCGGCGCCGGCGAACCGGAACACTTCGTCGACGTGTTCCGCAAGAGCCGCGTGGATGGGGCCCTGGCGGCGACCGTGTTCCACTCCGGCAATATCCGTATCGGTGCGCTCAAGGCCAGGCTGCTCGAGGCCGGCGTGGCGGTGCGCCCGTGAGCCGCGTGGATCCTGCCAGCCTGGATTGGGAAAAGGGTGGCGGCCTGCTGCCCGCCATCGTCCAGGATGCGGTGGACGGGTCGGTGCTGATGCTCGGTTACATGAATCGTGAGGCTCTGGAGCGCACGCTGGCGGAAGGCCGGGTGGTGTTCTACAGCCGCTCGCGGCGCTGTCTGTGGCAGAAGGGCGAAACTTCGGGCAACGTCCTCGAACTGGTGGAGGTCTCCGCGGACTGCGACCGGGACACGCTGCGGGTGAAGGCGCGCCCGGCCGGCCCCACCTGTCATCTGGGGACACGCACCTGCTTCGACGGCGATGGTGAGGCCCGCCCGGCGCCCGGTTTCCTGGGCGATCTGGAACAGGTGATCCGTGCCCGGCTCGCCGACGCACCAGAGGGCAGCTACGTGGCCTCGCTGGCGGCCCGGGGCCGCCAGCGGATGGCGCAGAAGATCGGCGAGGAAGGGGTAGAGACCGCCCTGGCGGTGAGCGGTGGCGAGAAGGATGCGGTCCTCGAAGAGAGCGCGGATCTGTTGTTCCATCTGATGGTGGCCCTGGTCAGCGAGGGCCTGTCCCTGACCGAGGTCATCGCCAGGCTGGAATCACGCCACCGGGGCTGACCGGCACCGGCATGGCTGCACCGGGCGCCGGCCGGTATCATCCGGCCAGTCTTCAGCCCCCGGTCGCACCATGAGCCGCAGCCTCGCCAAGTCCACGTCCGTCGTCGGCGGCATGACCCTGCTCTCCCGGGTCATGGGGTTCCTGCGCGACATCATCTTCGCCCGCTTCTTCGGCGCCGGTGCAGGCATGGACGTGTTCGTGGTGGCGTTCCAGATCCCCAATTTCCTGCGCCGGCTGTTCGGCGAAGGCGCATTCTCCCAGGCCTTCGTACCGGTGCTGGCCGAATACGAGAACCAGCGCGATCACGAGCAGGTGCAGGAACTGGTCGACCGGGTCGCGGGCACTCTGGGTCTGATCCTGTTCGGCCTGACCGTGGCGGGCGTGCTCGCCGCGCCCGCGCTGATCCTGTTGTTCGCGCCGGGGTTCTCCGCCGAGGCCGATCAATACGGGCTCGCCGTCGAGATGCTGCGGCTGACGTTCCCCTATCTGTTGTTCATCTCGCTGACGGCGTTCGCCGGCGGCGTGCTCAACACCTACGGCCGTTTCGGCGTGCCGGCTTTCACCCCGGTGCTGCTCAATCTGGTCCTGATCGGGTCCGTGTTCTGGCTGGCGCCGCGCTTTGCCCAGCCGGTCATGGGCCTCGCCGGCGGCGTATTCATCGCCGGCGTGGCGCAGCTGGCGTTCCAGTTCCCGTTCCTGAGACAGCTCAAGCTGCTGCCCCGGCCGCGCTGGGGCTGGCGTCACGAGGGCGTGCGCCGGATCATCCGTCTGATGCTGCCGGCGATCTTCGGTTCCTCGGTAGCCCAGATCAATCTCATCGTCGACCGGGTCATCGCCTCGTTTTTGGTCACCGGCAGCATCAGCTGGCTCTATTACTCTGACCGACTGCTGGAATTTCCCCTCGGGGTTTTCGCCATCGCGCTGGCCACGGTCATCCTGCCGGGTCTGTCGCGCCACCATGCCAGCAAGTCGCCGGAGGCGTTCTCCCGTACCCTGGACTGGGCCCTTCGTCTGGCTCTGGTGATCGCGACGCCGGCCGCGGTCGGCCTGCTGGTGCTGGCCGGGCCCATGGTGGCGACCTTGTTCAATTACGGTGCCTTCGACGGCCACGACGTGCGCATGGCCTCCCTGAGCCTGATGGCCTACGCGTTCGGGCTGATGGCGTTCACCCTGGTCAAGATCCTCGCGCCGGCCTATTTCTCACGCCAGGACACGCGCACGCCGGTGCGGATCAGCGTGATCGCCCTGCTGACCAATATCGGACTCAACCTGATTATCGTGCTGCCCATGATGTGGCTGGACATCCCCGGGCCCCATGCCGGTCTGGCGCTGGCCACCGGGCTGGCGGCGGCGCTGAATGCGTCGCTGCTCTACAGGGGTCTGCGCCGGCAGGACGTCTACCGGCCCGAGGCTGGCTGGGGCTGGCTGGGGGGCCGGGTACTGGCGGCCAATGTGACGATGGCGGCCCTGCTCTGGTGGCTGGCGGGCGGTCTCGACCGCTGGCTGGAGGCGCTCTGGTACCAGCGCGCCGGCTGGCTGGGCGGCTGCATCGCCGCCGGCCTGGCGATCTACCTGCTGGTCCTCTGGCTCACCGGCGTGCGGCCGCGGCACCTGCTGACGCGGCCCGCCTAGGGAATGGCAGTGATTCACGCTCTCCCCTGTCCTATAATTTCGGTCTTTTGGCCATGGAGCTGATCCGCGGCATCCACAACCTGCGTCCCCGGCACCGGGGCAGCGTCGCCAGCATCGGCAACTACGACGGCATGCACCTGGGTCACCAGCAGGTGCTCGGCCAGCTCGTGGAACGCGCCCGGGAATACGCGCTGCCGTCGGTGGTGATGTGCTTCGAGCCGACGCCGCGGGAGTTCTTTACCCGGGACAAGGCGCCGATGCGCCTGAGCAGTTTCCGGGAAAAATTCCTGCGGGTGGCCGAGCAGGGCGTGGATCGGTTTTTTTGTGTGCGCTTCAACGCCGGTGTCGCGGCGATGACACCCGGGGCATTTATCCGGGATCTGCTGGTCGACGGGATCGGCGTGCGGCATCTGGTGGTGGGCGACGATTTCCGCTTCGGGCACGAGCGGGCCGGGGACTTCCACACCCTGGTCGAAGCCGGCGCCCGTTTCGGGTTCGCGGTGGATGACACCCCAAGTTACAGTGTCGACGGCCAGCGGGTCAGCAGCACGGCGGTGCGGGATGCCCTGGCCGAGGGTGACATGGTCCGTGCCCGGCGGCTGCTGGGGAGGAACTACGCCATGAGCGGCCGGGTGGTCCAAGGCGAGCGGCTGGGCCGTCAGCTGGGCTTCCCCACCGCCAATATCCGGGTCGGACACCGGTCGTCGCCGCTGCGAGGCGTGTTCGCCGTGCGGGTGAGCGGCCTCGGGCCGGTCCGGGACGCGGTCGCCAATCTGGGCACGCGACCGACGGTGAACGGCAGGGAGATGCTGCTCGAGGTGCACATTTTCGATTTTTCCGAGACTATCTACGGACGCCGGATCGGCGTGGAATTCATCGATCGGCTGCGGGACGAACAGCGATTCGCCAGCGTCGAGGCGATGACAGAACAACTGGAACGGGACGCCCGGCAGGCCAGGCGGCTGCTGGCCGCCCCATCCTAGACGGCAGCGGATGACTCGCGAGCGGCATCATCTATAACAAGGGATCGCGCACTTGGCCGATTACAAGAAAACGCTGAACCTCCCGCAGACGGACTTCCCCATGCGCGCCAATCTGGCGAATCGGGAGCCCGCGATGCTGGAGCAATGGGAGTCCCGTGACGTCTACGGCAAACTGCGCGCCGCCGCCCGGGGCCGGCCCACCTTCATCCTGCCTGACGGCCCTCCTTACGCGAACGGCGCGATCCACGTCGGCCACGTGGTGAACAAAGTGCTGAAGGACATGGTCGTCAAATCGCGCAGCCTGGACGGCTACGACGCGCCCTTCGTCCCCGGCTGGGACTGCCACGGCCTGCCGATCGAACTGGTGGTGGAGCGCAAGCGCGGCAAGGACATGGAGCCCCATGCGTTCCGCGCCGCCTGTCGCGAATACGCCGCCAGCCAGGTCGATGCCCAGCGACAGGATTTCCGCCGCCTCGGGGTGATGGCGGACTGGGATCGGCCGTATCTGACCATGGATCCGCGCTATGAGGCGGAGCAGATCCGCGCCTTCGCCCGCATCATGGAGAACGGCCACGTGTATCGGGGCTTCAAACCGGTGCACTGGTGCCTGGACTGCCGCTCGGCGCTGGCCGAGGCGGAGGTGGAGTATCAGGACCGCACCTCGCCGGCCATCGACGTGCGTTTCCAGGTCCTCGACGAGGACGCGGCACTGGCCGCCTTCGGCGGTGAGGCTGAAGCGAGACGTGTCGGTGACTTGTCCGTGGTGATCTGGACGACCACGCCGTGGACGCTGCCCGCGAATCAGGCGGTCAGTCTCCATCCGGATCTCGAATATGCGCTGCTGGAGCTGGATCTCGGACGCGGGCAGGAGCGGGTCATCGTGGCCAGGGATCTGGTGGCCGACGTCACCCGGCGCTGGGGCGTTTCCCATTTCGAGGAGCTCGCCGTCTGCCGCGGCGATGCCCTGGCCCGGATCCTGCTCAAGCACCCGTTCTACGATCGCCAGGTCCCCATCGTGCTCGGCGAGCACGTGACCCTGGAGGCCGGTACCGGAGCCGTGCACACGGCGCCCGGCCATGGCCAGGACGACTTCATCATGGGGCAGCAGTGGGACCTGCCCATGGACAATCCGGTCGGCCGGGACGGCGTGTTCGTGGAGGGCACGCCCCTGTTCGCTGGCGAACACGTGTTCAAGGCCAACGAGCACGTGGTGGAAGTGCTGGCGGAACACGGCCGGCTGGTGCTGCACGAGCCCTTCGGCCACAGCTATCCTCATTGCTGGCGTCACAAGACCCCGGTGATATTCCGCGCCACGCCCCAGTGGTTTATCGGCATGGAGACGGCCGGTCTGCGCGAGCAGGCGCTGGCGGCGATCGGCGGCGTGAGCTGGACCCCCTCATGGGGCGAGAGCCGCATCCAGGGCATGGTGGAAGGGCGGCCAGACTGGTGTATCTCGCGCCAGCGCACCTGGGGGGTGCCGATCCCCCTGTTCGTGCACCGCAAGACCGACGAGCCTCACCCGGATTCCGTCGCCCTGCTGGAACAGGTGGCGCAGCGGGTAGAGAAAGACGGTATCGACGCCTGGTGGGATCTGGATCCCCGGGATCTGCTCGGCGACGAGGCCGACGATTACGCGAAGGTCACCGACATCATGGACGTGTGGGTGGACTCCGGTCTGATGCATCACTGTACATCGACCCTGCGCGCGGAGTTGACGGTACCGGCGGATCTGTATCTGGAGGGCTCCGATCAGCACCGGGGCTGGTTCCAGAGTTCGCTGCTCACCTCGGTCGCCATGCACGGCTCCGCGCCCTATCGTGGCGTCCTGACCCACGGTTTCACGGTCGACGAGAAGGGCCGCAAGATGTCCAAGTCCCTGGGCAACGTGGTCGCGCCTCAAAAGGTGATCAACGTGCTCGGCGCCGACGTGTTGCGGCTGTGGGTAGCGGCCACGGATTACCGCGGTGAGATGAGCGTCTCCGACGAGATCCTCAAACGCATGTCAGATTCATACCGTCGCATGCGCAACACCGTCCGCTTCCTGCTGGGCAATCTGCACGGCTTCGATCCTGAACAGCATCGGGTCAACGTGGGCGACATGGTGGCTCTGGACCGCTGGGCGGTGGAGCGCGCGCGGGATCTGCAGGCCGCGGTGATCGAGGCCTATGGGAGTTATGAATTCCATCAGATCTACCAGCGGGTCCACAATTTCTGCGTGCTCGATATGGGTGGGTTCTTCCTCGATGTGCTCAAGGACCGCCTCTACACTACGCCCGCGGACAGCCACGCGCGGCGCTCGGCCCAATCCGCGATGTACCACATCGCCGAGGCCATGGTGCGCTGGCTGGCGCCGATCCTGAGTTTTACCGCCGAAGAGATCTGGGCCGCGCTGCCCGGCGAGCGCGCGGAATCGGTGTTCCTTGGCGGCTGGTACGAGATCCCGGGCGCCAGCTCACCGGCCGAAACGGTGGACTGGCCGTTGCTCCTCAAGGTCCGGGAGGAGGTCTCACGGGAGCTGGAACGGCTGCGCAACGAGGACGTCATCGGTTCGGCGCTGGACGCCGAGGTGACGCTCTACTGCGAGCCGCACCTGCTCGAGCGTCTGGCGGTGCTGGGTGAGGAACTGCGCTTCGTGTTCATCACCTCCGAGGCGCGGGTCGCGCCGCTGGCCGAGCGCTCCGACGATGCGCGGGCGGTCGAGGGCTTCGGGCCGGAATACCTGTTCATCGCGGTGGCGCGCAGCGACAATCAGAAGTGCGCCCGCTGCTGGCACAGGCGTCCCGATGTGGGCGCGGACGGGAGCCACCCGGAGTTATGCGGCCGCTGCGTACTCAATGTGGACGGCGAAGGCGAGCGGAGGCACTACGCGTGAAACACGCGCCAGACAGGGCAGACAAACGGCGCTCCGGCATGGTCTGGTTATGGCTATCGGCGCTGATCGTCATCGGCGACCAGATCAGCAAGTGGATGATCTACACCAGCCTGGAGCTGTACCAGCGGATCCCGGTCATCAGCCTGCTGGATATCACCCATCTGCGGAATACGGGCGCCGCCTTCAGTTTCCTCAGCGACGCCGGGGGCTGGCAACGCTGGTTCTTTATCGTCCTGGCCATCGTCGTCAGCGGCCTGGTGGTGATCTGGCTGGGCCGGCTGCCGTCCCGGGGCAAGAGCTGGCTATGCGCAGCGCTGGCGCTGGTGGTCGGCGGAGCGGTCGGCAACGTGATCGACCGGGTGCGTTTCGGTTATGTGGTCGATTTCATCAGCGTCCATTACGAAGGCTGGTACTTCCCTGCCTTTAACGTGGCCGATTCCGCCATCACGGTCGGTGCCATTGTGCTGCTGATCGAGAGTGTGGTCGCCGGTGACGGCCGCATCGAGACGGGTCGGGGCAGTACGATCATCAAGCGCCGGGAGCCCGTCGAGCCCCGGGGCGGCGATGACGGTGGATCCTGAGAGGCGCCGAGTGACATGGATATAGTGCTTGCCAATCCACGCGGCTTCTGTGCCGGCGTCGATCGCGCCATCGAGATCGTGGAGCGCGCCGTCGATCTGTTCGGGGCGCCGATCTACGTGCGGCACGAGGTCGTGCACAATCGTTACGTCGTGGACCGCCTGCGCAACCTTGGGGCGGTATTCGTGGACGAGCTGGATGAGGTGCCGGACGGGGC
Organism: uncultured Gammaproteobacteria bacterium; assembly: GCA_965364575.1. Taxonomy (GTDB): domain Bacteria; phylum Pseudomonadota; class Gammaproteobacteria; order Steroidobacterales; family XN24; genus CAMYOC01. The sequence goes on along the minus strand of CBDTYJ010000014.1, from coordinate 6,591 downwards.
GACCGTGATCTTCAGCGCCCACGGTGTGCCGAAGGCGGTCCAGGATCGCGCGGCGGAACGTGAGCTGAACGTGTTCGATGCCACCTGCCCGCTGGTGACCAAGGTGCACATGGAAGTCTCCCGCTACGCGCGGGAAGGCAGGGAGGTGGTGCTGATCGGGCACGCCGGCCATCCCGAGGTGGAGGGCACCATGGGCCAGTACGATGCCGGTCATGGCGGCGCCATCTATCTGGTGGAGACACCCGAAGATGTAGCCGCGCTGCCGGTGCGAGATCCCGGGCGGCTGGCCTTCGTGACCCAGACCACGCTATCAGTGGACGACACGGCACGGGTGATCGACGCGCTGCGCGCGCGCTTTCCCGCCCTGCTCGGGCCGCGCAAGGAAGATATCTGTTACGCCACCCAGAACCGCCAGGATGCGGTCAAGTCCATGGTCAAACGCTGCGACGTGATGCTGGTGGTCGGCTCGCCGGAAAGTTCGAACTCCAATCGCCTGCGCGAGATTGCGGAGAAGGCGGGCATCCCGGGTTATCTGATCGACGGCCCGGAAGATCTGCGCCGGGAATGGTTCGAAGACAAACACGCGGTCGGCATCACCGCCGGCGCCTCGGCGCCGGAGATCCTGGTGCAGAAAGTCGTGGAACAGCTGCGGGCCTGGGGCGGTCAGTCCGCCGAGGAAGTAGTCGGCCGCCCGGAGAAAGTCGTGTTCTCCCTGCCCAAGGAACTGCGCCGGGCCTGATCAGCGCCAGCACACCTCGGGCGGCGACGGTGCGGAACCGCGCCGGCCCAGGTGATCGACGGAGAATCGCTGGCACGGTTCGTCGTTGTTCTGCGCCGATCCGACCGCCGGTGCCGCCACCAGCACGAAGCCGTCGTCGTCAGCCCGCTCGATCTCCAGCCGGTACCAGCCGTGACGGGTGCCGGCGAATCCCAGACCGTCGGGCGGATCGGGCACCAGCGCCTCGGCGTATCGCCCCTCGCGCAGAAAGAAACTCTCCTGGGCGGCCGCCGCCTGCAGCAGGCTGGCGGTGGCGTCGATACGCCGCACGCGCAGCACCTGAGACCACCAGCTGGCCTGGGCCAGCGTGGCCAGCATTCCGGCGATGAGCACGACCACCATGATCTCCAGCAGGCTGAAGCCTGCACAGCCGGAACCGCGCCCGGATGAGGGATCTGCCGGTCGCCTCATTGGCGATCCTCCGGAAGGTGCCAGGCGACCGGCTGCGGTCGCGACCGGATCTCGAGCGGGCAGTCCGGGTCAGGAGGTCCGCACAGGGGCGGGACCGGGCAGCTGCTTTCCAGACAGGCGGCAAGGTCTGCCGGAGGCGGGGCGGCCAGCCGGATCTGCAGGCGCTGCCGGATCTCGGCGCCCGCCGGACTCGTCGCCGTCGAGTCCAGCACGAAATGCCAATCCATCAACGGCGGTTCCAGCGGTCGGGCGACGACTCCGAGAAAGCTCGACGCGATCCGCCACCGGCTGCCGTCGGCCAGGACCGCGGACGCCAGTTCGGCCTCTGCCGTGTCCACGGGCTCGAAACCCTGGAGCCCGATGGACAGGCCTATGGCAGCGGCCTCCCGGGCCTGCTCCAGCGATTCGATCACCTGAGTGCGGCTAAGCTCGCGCACGGCGATGCCCATCACGGTGCTCATGGTGAGCATGCCCGTGGCCATCAACAACAGACCGCTGGCGAGGATCAGGCCGCGCTGTGCCCGGGCGCGGCTCACTGGCGCATCGCCGGGTTGGGCAGGGCGTAACTGCGGCTGACCAGCAAGCGCCGGCCCGCCTCGCGACCGCCCGCGGGGCGGTCCGCATAGGCGGGGAGGGGGCGGCTCCTGCGACTGTCCCGGCGCCCACTCTCCGCCAGCAGCCATAGACGGGCGGCGACGATCGGCGTGGACGGCGTCAAACGCGGATCATCCGCATGGACGAACAGGTCCGCACTGCCGGCGCCCGGGTTGCCCGGCAGGTCCAGGTCGAGTCCGAACAGCAGCTGGAAGTCACGGATGCCCGGCGCGATTTCCTCGTCGCTGATGCGGGGTCCGGCACCCAGGAGTTTGCGGCGCAGGGACGGCCGCCCGGGATCGCCGGACGAGCGCCGGCTGACGTAGTAGACGCTCACCACCAGGTCACGGATTTCGACCGGATCCCCCGGTCCGCTACCGACGGCGACGCTGTCTGCCGGCGCCAGCATCTGGGCGCCGGACAATGCCGTGGCGAGCTGGAGTCGACCCGGATCCCTCGATGTTGGCTGGGCGTCCGCGCGCCGGATGATCAGCACATCGGACCCGTCCACGCTGGATCCCCCATAGGCGCCGCAGGCGAGGTCGAACACGCCGTTGCGCCCGGCCACCGGCCGGCCGAGGTCGAGGCTGAAATTCGGACCACAGTCCCCGGCGACGCCGACGACCACCGGATCGTCAGGTCCGGCCGCGCCGGATACGGGCGTGGCTCGCGGCCCGCTGCCGAGGAAACCGGCCTGGAGCAGATCGGTCTCGAGATAGGCCAGCGCCAGCCGCACCGTGTCCTGGAGGTCCGCGCTCACCTCGACCTCGCGAGAGATCGCACCCGCCTGGCCGTGGAGGCTGACGAATCCCGTCAGCAGCAGCCCGCCCAGGGCCAGCGCCAGCATCAGTTCGACCAGGGTGAAACCCGCGAGCCGGTTCACGGACCGACCTCCAGGCGGTAGGTTTGTTCCTGCTCGCCGTCGTGCCAGCGGATGGCGATGAGCGTCGGAGCGGGGTCCCGGGGCAGGATCGTCAAGCGGGCATCCGGTTCCAGCCTGCGCAGCCGCGCCAGGATATCCGCCAGATCGTCAGCCGCCAGCGCATCGGGTGTGCACACCGCGGCGGGCGCGTGGGTGGATGCGCAGCCGTGATCCGCGGCCGGCCCGCCATAGCCCGAAGAACCCGCAGGATTGCCGCGCATCCGCCCGGCCAGGTCGGCGGCGATCAGCGCAATCTCGGCCCGCAGGAGCGCCCGCTGTTCCAGCCGGAACCCCTCGACCGCCAGGGCGGTGGCGCCCAGCAGGCCGATCCCGAAGACCAGCAGTGCGACCAGCACCTCCAGCAGCGAGAAGCCGGCTGCCGCCGTCGGGAGTGTTCGGGTGATCCGCATCAGCTCACCATGGGGCAGGTCAGGGGTCCGCCACCGCCGCTGCGGTCGGTGATCCGCGGGCGCCCGGTGTGGCTGACGATGACCGCCCGGGCCGCGCGCGCGCCGCGACGGTCGCAATAGATAAGCGTGCCGTTGGTGGAGCGTCGGTTGAACGGCCGGTAGACAAAGCCCTCACGGTTGGCGCCGAGACGGCCGTCCCGTCGCGGATCGACGGATCGCTGCCGGGAGAGCAGCACGCGGTCGCCGTCATCGAGCCGGGAGGCGTCTCCGCCTACCTGATTGATGTACACGCGCCAGCCTCCGACCCAGTTTTCGCTGCGTCCGGTGCAGTGGCCGTCGGCATCCACCGGGCAGACCACGGCATCGCGGCCGGAACGCAACGACTCCACCCGTGCCAGATGCAGGGAGCGGACCAGTTCGTTGAGGACTTCCGTGCGCCTGGCGTTGAGCAGGGTTTCCTGGAACGATGGCGACGCCAGGGTCGCCAGCAGGGCGACCAGGGCGAGGGTGGCGAGCATCTCCAGCAAGGTGAAGCCGTCGGTACGATCGGCGATCATGATCCCGTGTCCTTCCGTGGAACAGGGGATCAGGCTAGGCGTATCGGAGGGTTCCGGGCAGGGTGCCTATCTGTCCAATAAGGCAGGAAATCAGAGGCGCCCGGGTCCCGTCTGCGGGATCGATGGTGGTGACCAGGACCCGGTATGGGCCTATAATAGGAATTATTCTCAAGCAATTGACATAACGACGATGTACGCAAATATCAGCGAATTGCTTCGCGAACACGGGGCCAAACCCACGGCGCAACGACTGGCGCTGGCGAAAGTGATTTTCGCCCGGCCTCAGCACCTGTCCGCGGATGACCTGTTCCGGGCCGCGATCGCCGCCGGCATCCGCGTGTCCAAGGCGACGGTCTACAACACGCTGAACCTGTTCGCCGAATGCGGGCTGGTGCGGGAAGTCAATGTCGACGGCAGCCGTCTCTACTACGACTCCACCACCCATCCCCACCATCATTTCTTCAACGTGGATACCGGCGAATTGATCGATATTCCCGACGATGCGGTCCGCCTGGCCGAGATGCCGGCGCTGCCGCCCGGGACGGAATCCACCGGTGTCGAACTGGTGGTGAAGGTGCGCAAGACCCGGCGCTGAACCGCGTTGCCGCCGCCGGTGGCGGTGACTTATACTGCGCGCCCCTGTACCCGGCGCCGGGGTAGCTCAGTTGGCAGAGCAACGCATTCGTAATGCGTGGGTCGGAGGTTCGAATCCTCTCCCCGGCACCATTTAAAACCGAACTCATCCGGGGCAAACGGCGTATCGCTGCAGCAGCGGCCCTCGACCTGGCTGACGTACTGGGGACGTCACCGAAGCCGTGGATGAATCTCCAGGCCACCTACGATCTGGACAAAGCCGCCAAAGCCCGGCGGTTGGCCTGATCGACGAGAATTCCCTGAGACACCGGTTCTCATGCCGGCCCCCTATCATTCTGCCGCGGGTGTTCGAATCTCAACATTGCGAGGGCCGCGACGCAATTTATGCTGACCAACACGGCGCATTTCGAACTGTTCGGCCCGGACCACCTGCTGACGATGTTCCTGATCCTTGTGGCGTGCGTAGCGTTACCCGTGCTCGTGCGGCGGACGCGCTCGCCAGGAATCGAACGAGGACTGGCGGCGACGCTCGGCATCGTGCTGCTGCTCTACCAAGCGCTCACGATGGCCACGGCCATACTGGTCTATGACTTACCCGTCGAGGAGCAGCTACCCCTGCATCTGTGTGCCGTCACCGCGTTTCTGGTGGCCTACATGCTCCTGCGCCGCAGCTATGCTGTGTTCGAGGTCGCTTACTTCTGGGCCATGGGCGGAACCGTGCAGGCGATTCTGACACCGGATCTCGCCGCGGCCTTCCCCAGCTTGAACTATGTGGCCTTCTTCTTCGGTCACGGCGTCGTGATGTTGGGCGTCGCCCACGCCATCGTCGTATTCGATTTCAGGCCGACGCTGAAGTCGGTCGCCAAGGCCACGGCGGCGATTCTGGGCTACGCCGCCGTCATTGCACCCGTGAACTGGCTGCTCGGCACGAACTACCTGTACCTCCGCCACAAGCCCTACGGCGCATCTTTGATCGACTACCTGGGCCCGTGGCCGTGGTACATCGCTTCGCTCGGACTGATCGCGATCGTGTCCTTCGTGGTCTGGTGGCTGCCGTTCGGCGTGCTCGAGCTGCGCTCCAGGCGAGACTAGGCAGATCGCCGGGCAGGGCGGGGGATCGCGCCCTGAACAGGTTCGATTGCTCCCTTCTGACTTTTTCCAGCCGCTCAGGCTTTCTGAGCCGCGTTATCCGCTACTGACCCGGGGTGAATCCTTTCTCGGCCGTTGAGCTAGACTCACTGCTATTGACCCAAACCAGCCGGTCGCCACAACGTCCAAATCTCGTAAGCCCGCGTCCCAAGAAAGCCAGTCGGGAACGTTAACAAACAACCCCGCCGCATTCTTCGCGATGACCTTTGTGCTGGCGACGCCGTTTTACATCCTCAACGCACTTGCGTATCTCGAAATCCTGGGCGAGCCACGCATCGCGCCGATTTACATTGCTGTCTTTACAGTCACACCGATCGCATCGGCTTCGCTGCTGACGTTCCGCCAGCGAGGAAAAGCCGGCCTGAAGAAACTGCTTTGGCGAATTCTCGACTTCAAGAGAATCGGGGACTATCGATGGTACGCGGCTATCTTTCTCCTGCCAGCCGTCATCGCTCTGCTGTCGCTGGGAGGTTCCATCCTGTCCGGTGTAGACCTGCCACCCGGCACGGCGCCGTTGGTAGCGTTGCCGTTGGTGTTGTCGCTCTTCTTCGTTCTGGCGGCGGGAGAAGAAGTGGGTTGGATGGGGTACGCTTTTGACCCGATGCAGGCACGATACGGCGCCTTGCAGGCTGCACTCGGGTTGGGCGTGGTGTGGGCAATTTGGCACGTTCCGTTCTTCGTCTTCATGATGCCCGAGGCGATCGTATTCACCGCTCAGCTTGTCACGCTGGCGAGTACGCGGGTGCTTATAGCGTGGGTATATAACAACTCGAGAAGGAGCGTATTTGCAGCCACGCTGTTTCACGCGGCCGGCAATGCCTTGATCATCACTCTGCCTGAGACGAGCACAACGGGGGTGTTGGGACCGGCTATTTCTTGTGTTCTCGTGCTATCGGCGGCGATTGTCGTAACGTATCTGTGGGGGCCGCGGACTCTGGCCCGATACAGGTTCGGCAATCAGGTTTGAAGAGGGACGACGTGCTCGACAAACGAAACGTAGGCATGCTTGTCGCCGCGATCATCGCGTTGATCGTTGTCTATGCACGGCTCTTCCACCCCATATGGGATTACTTCCCTCCTGACAGTCTGGTGAATTCCCTCGAGCGCAGCCGGGTTGTTACTGCCGGCCTGGCCGGCCTTGCGGCAGCCTGGGAGCTGCGGAAGCGCGGCTTCCGC
>CBDTYJ010000013.1:0-21429 GCA_965364575.1 uncultured Gammaproteobacteria bacterium | reverse complement strand
GGTGCTGGATATCGGTTGCGGCTGGGGCGGATTCGCGAAATATGCCGCCACCACCAGGGGCTGCGAGGTCACGGGCATCAGCCTTTCGACCGAACAGATCGACTACGCGCGCAGTTACGCCGCGGGTCTGCCGGTGACGATCCGCCAACTGGACTACCGGGACCTGCTGCGCTCGGGCCTGCCGCCGTTCGACAAGATCGTCATCGTCGGCATGATCGAGCATGTGGGCTACAGGAATTACCGCGATCTGATGGATGTCGTGCATGGGATGCTGAAACCCGAGGGCCTGTTCCTGTTGCACACGATCGGCAACCGGGATGAGACGCTGGTGGTGGATCCCTGGATCGAGAAATATATCTTCCGCAATTCCATGGCGCCGGCCATGAGTCAACTGGCCCGCGCGGCCGAAGATACCCTTGTGATCCAGGACTGGGAAAACTACGGCCATTACTACGTGCCTACCCTGCAGGCCTGGTATGACAGGTTCAACGCCAACTGGCCGAAGATCCGCGCACTGGATTCCGCAAAACCGTTCGACGAACGTTTCCGGCGGATGTGGAATTACTACCTGATGTCCTGCAAGGCGGCGTTCGAGGTCGAGGAACTCTATCTCTGGCATCTTGTCATGACACGGCGCGGCTCCGGCCGAGGGGTCTATGGCCGTGTACGGCATTACAGCAACCGGCCGGCCGCCACAGAGGCGGCGCGCGAATCGGCACGCGGATAATCCGCCGCGCTCAGGCCGCGTCGTAGGCTTTTCTGAGCCAGCCCTTCAGTTCGGCATCCACGTCGCCTCTTTTCTCCAACCGCACGCGGTGACTGACCATGGCATTGAAGCTGCCTGAAGCCTCCAGGCGCGGGCCGGCCGGCACGCCCTTCAGGTTGATGCCCACATCCACGCGATCCCGGGTCGATGGCTGGATCAGCGCGAATTGCTTGCTGCGGCGCAGACTGACGTAGGTCTTTTTAGGGGCGATCTCCACGTCGGGGCCGAATGTCTTCGCCGCGCGGATCAATGCGTCGTAGATCGGACGCAGCCCGCTTTTAGGCCCGCTGTACTGGGCCGCAACCAGATCTTCGCTCTCGGCCGCCTTGCCGCCGGAGAGGAATTCATGGGCGATCAGGTTGGCGTAGCCGTGAGTAACGCCATGGTCTGATTTCAGGTGTTTGACGACCTCCCCATGGCGGGCGAGGCCGCTGCCCGCCAGCAGCTTGTGCCATTGGTCCAGGGACTTGCCGGTCTTTTCCGGCAGGTTGTCGATCATCGACCGGGCCATCTGCTGTGGTGACTTGGCCATGGCGATCTCCCGTGCTCTGGATCCTCGGAATCGTAGACCCTGAAAAGGGCCCGTGCCAGCGCCGGATGTCGGCGGATGCCCCGGCCCGGGACCGTCTTGTGCTCCGGGACTACTCCAGCGGCAGGTCCGCGACCCGCCAGCCATCACCACCGGGGAATCCCTCCATGTGATGTCCGTCGTAGCCGCCGGCGAAGACGTAGACGCGGGAGAAACCGGCCTGCTCCTGCAGGGCGTAGGCCGCCTCGGTAGCGCGCATCCCCAGCGAGCAAAGTATGAGTATGGTCTCGTCGGCATCGAAGCGACCGGGAACGGTCTCGATGAAGGCCTCGTTGACGCCGGCCATCTGGCCCCGGTAAGACCAGGTAATCAATTCGGCTCCAGGGGCATGGCCGTCCTCCCGGAATTCTTTCTCGGTGCGCACGTCCAGGATGCGGAAACTGCGTCTCTCGGCGTACCAGCCGGCCACTGTCTCCGCGTCCACGGACTGGACCTTGCCAGTGTAGTCGCCGTGATCGCCATGATTGCCATGCCTGCCGTCCTGCGCCGCGCAGGCGCTGATGGCGCTGGTGATGAGGATGACCCGCACCCACCGCACGATAGTCTTCATCTCAAACTCCTGATCGCGTGCCCCGCCACGGGCCGCATGCTGCGGCGGTAGGACGGCGGTAGCCGCCTTTCTGATTCCGACCCTGCGTCATCCGTTTGGTTGCACCCGCGCGCTCATCGGGCCGGCTCGACACAGCGATTCTTGCTGCCGGCCTGGGCGGCGATACGCGCCCGGGTACTGGCCAGGGCGGCTTCGAAGCCGCTGTCCGGACCGGCAGCGGCGAGCGCGCGCTCGATGGCATCGCTTGCCGCCTCCATGCATCCCTGATCGGCTCGAAGGTTGGCCAGATTGTTGAGGGCGACCGGGGCGTAGTCGGGGTCTCCTGTCAGGGACTCGTAAAGCGCCCCCGCTTCCCCGAACTGGTTGCGGGCGTACAGCACATTGGCCAGGCCGAGACGCGCCGCGGCCAGGCCCGGTTCCATCGCCAGCGCCGCCTCATAGGCCCGTCCGGCTCCCTGCTCGTGACCGGCCGTCTCTAGATCCGCCACCGCCGACAGATAGACCGGCCAATCCGGGTCCGCAGGCAACGCTCCGGGTGGCAGCGCGACGATGCCCCAGTGCCCGGCGAGGCTCCAGCGACGCATGAAATCACCCGCCGATTCCAGCCGTCGGCGTTCCCGGCCGGAACGCAGGATGACCCGATCGGCACCGGCGTCGGCGCCGATCACCACGGCGTAGTGCCACACGGGCAGTGCGGGGATACCGAGATTCTGCAGCACCAGGACCGCGTGCCCCGCCTCAAGCTGGGCCAGCAGATCAGGCAATGTCTTGCGGACCGGATAGACAACCAGTCCGCGTTGGCGGGCCGCCGCGATTATCTCGGGCTGGAGGCTGCCCCGGCGGGCGGGGATATAAACCTCGTCCACCAGCGCTTCGGGCGAAGACGGCCGACCAGCGGCGCCCAGCAGGGTCGCCAGCGCGGCCGGTCCGCACTGATAGTCGTCTTGGGGATAGAACGGCGTCGATTCCAGCTCGATGGCGGCAGGCATTTCCGCCGGCCACTGGTCCTCGAGCAAGGTCGAGCGGGCGCAGCCGGCCAGGGTCGCTGCCAGGACGGCCCCGATAACCAGGGGCAGGGCCGCGCCGGCCATTGCGCGCCGGATCCATGCGACGGCGATCAGAACTTGGCGAAGATATTGATGACGCCGGTGAGCTCGAGGATCAGCAGCACCAGGAAGGTGATGCCGAGCACCTCGAAGATGCCGATTCCGCCGGCGGGCAGCTGGTCGAATTGCTGCTCGAGGGCGAGGAGTTCTTCCTCGTTGAGGGCGGCGACCCGTGCCATGGCGTCGTCGACGCTGACGCCGTGGGCCACCAGCACCGATTGCACATCGGCGCGGGTCAATACGGCTTCCACCGCAGACAGCCGCTCGGCCCTCGCTGCGGTCTGGATGGCTTCGCCGGTGCCGATAACGCTGGCGGACGCGGCCTGCACCAGGGACAGATTGAGGAGGCTTGCGGCCAGCATCAGGGCCACGGTACGGACGAAACGGATCGACATGATTCGGTCCCTCTGGGTGTGTGACACGGTGACAGTATACGGATTTCTGCGGCTCCGACGACAGGACCCTTACGTGCCGCCCGGCGCCCGGGGTCGAAACCCGTCGGCGAGTTGCCATACTTGAGATGGAGGCAGATGTCGATGGGAATCCGGCTGATCACAAAGGTCACGATGGCCGTCCTGGCGCTCACCGCTTTATGTCACGGGAGCGCGACCGCCGAGGACTATGCCGCCCGGCGTGAGGCCCTGCTCGCAGAGATCGAGGCCGACGTGCGCTTCACCTCATCGGCGCTGGGAACCGACCGGCTCCGCCCACGGGTCAGGGCGGCCATGGCCGCGGTGCCCCGTCACGAGTTCGTGCCCGCCGACATGCGCCGATATGCCTATGCCAATCGACCGCTTCCCATCGGCCACGGCCAGACTATCTCCCAGCCCTACATCGTCGCCATCATGACGGAGCTGATCGAGCCGGAAGCCGGGGACGTGGTGCTGGAGGTCGGCACCGGATCCGGCTATCAGGCTGCGGTGCTGGCCCGGGTCGTGGACAAAGTGTGCAGCATCGAGATCATCCCGGCGCTGGCCCGGCGCGCCCGCAGTGCCCTGAACCGGCTTGGCTTCGGCAACGTCGAGACCCGCATCGGCGACGGCTATTACGGATGGCCGGATTGCGGCCCTTTCGATGCCATCGTAGTCACCGCCGGCGCACCCCATGTGCCGCCCCCGCTGATCGCACAACTCAAACCCGGCGGGCGCATGATCATCCCGGTAGGCAGCCGCTTCATGACCCAGCAGCTACTGCTGGTGGAGAAGAACATCGATGGTGAGATCAGCACCCGCCACGTATTGCCGGTCCGCTTCGTGCCGCTGACGGGTGACCATTGACGGCGGGTCGATGAAATCTGCGATGCCCACCGCGTCCGCTGCGGTGACGCCCGGGCGTGCCAGGCCGCCACTGTGGTCGCTGACGCTCGCATCCGCTGCCGCGCTGGCCTATCAGATCCTGCTGCTGCGCCTTTTCTCGATCATCCAGTGGCACCACTTTGCGTATATGGTGATCAGCCTCGCCCTGCTGGGTTACGGGGCCAGCGGCACGGCCCTGACCCTGGCCAGGGCATGGCTGTCTCGCCGGCTGGCCGTCGCCTACGTCCTTGGTATCGGTCTGTTCGCCCTCTCCAGCCTGCCGGCTTTCCTGCTGGCACAGCATCTGGCTTTCAGCCCCGAGGAGCTGTTGTGGCGGCCGCAACTGGTCTGGCGCCTGGCGGCACTCTATCTGGTCCTCGGGCTGCCGTTCTTCTTCGTGGCCAGCGCCGTCGGTCTGGTCTTGATGGGATGGGGAAGAGCAGCGAACCGGGTCTATGCGGTGGATCTCGCCGGCGCGGCCGCGGGCGCTGTCATCGCCATCGGCACCCTGTGGATCGTCGAGCCCCTGGACGGGCTGCTGTTGGTCACCGCTCTTGGATTCATCGCCGCCCTGGCCGCCGCCCGGGAGACCGGACAGGGCCGCGCGACGTGGACCGCGATCGGTCTGCTTTCGCTGGTGTCGATTCTGCTGCTGCCGGCGCTGGGGCCATCCGCCTGGCCGTCGTTGAGACTCTCGGCCTACAAGGACCTGAACCAGGCCCTGCAGATCGCCGGTGCCCGGGTCGAGACCACCCGCTCCAGCCCCCACGGGCTGCTGACGGTAGTGGCCAACACCGAGGTGCCGATACGGGATGCACCGGGGCTGAGCCTGCGCGCCGCCGTCGAGCCCCCGGAACAGAAGGCCCTGTTTATCGACGGCAACCAGGCGGCATCCACCACTCGCGCCGACGGCGGGCAAACCGATCTCGGGTTTCTCGCGGCTATGCCCAGCGCCCTGCCCTATGTGTTGTATCGGCCCGGAAGGGTACTGGTTCTGGACGCCGGGGGCGGCATGCTGGCTCTCCAGGCGCGCTATTTCGGCGCCACCGACATCGTCGCCGTGGAATCAAATCCGGACGTGGTGGCGCTGGTCTCCACCGACCTGGACCGCTTCAGCGGCCATCTGTACACCGGCGACGACGTTCGGGCGGAGCGCGCGGACCCGCGGGCCTTTCTGGCCAGGACGGACCGGCGCTACGATCTCATCCAGGTGCCTGCAGCCGGCGCCCTGGGCGGCGGCGCCGCCGGCCTGTTCGCCTTGAGTGAGGACTATCTGAGGACTCGCGAGGCGGTCGCCATGCTGCTGGACCGTCTCGCCCCCGGGGGCCTGCTGGTGATGCACGCCTGGCTGCAGCTGCCGCCGCGGGACAGCCTGCGGCTGGCGGCGACCCTCAGCGATGCCCTGACGGGGCGAGGTGGCGACGCACCCGCCCTGCAGATGATCGCGCTGCGTAGCTGGCAGATGGCGACGCTGGCGGTGAAGAACGGCGAATTCACGCCGAAACAGATCGCCGCGCTGCGGCAGTTCGCCCGCATCCACGGCTTCGACGTGGCCTGGTATCCGGGGATGCCTCCGGAGGAAGCCAACCAGGTCAACCGTCTCGCCCGGCCATATCTGTACGAGGCGATCGCCGCATCGGTCAGCGGCCGCGGCCAGGTCTTCGCAGCCGATTACAAGTTCGAGCTGTCGCCGACCACGGACCGGCGCCCGTTCTTCCACAACTTCCTGCGCTGGCGGACATTGCCCGAGGTCCTCCCGCTGCTCAGAAGCGGCGGCATGCCCTTGCTCGAGGCCGGCTACGTGCTGCTGCTCGCTGCCCTGGCCCAGGCCATCCTGCTCGGATTCGTTTTGATCGTAATGCCGCTGGCGGCAGGTCGGCCGCGCCGCAGCCTGGCCCGGCGGCCTGCCCGGTCGCGACGCACGGTGGTCTATTTTCTGGCGATCGGCCTCGGCTTCATGTTTATCGAACTGGCCGCCATCCACCAGTTCCTCCTGTACCTGGAGGAGCCCATCTACGCCTCGGCCATCGTGCTGACCGCCTTCCTGGCCTTTGCCGCGGCCGGCAGCTATGTCAGTGGCCGTCTGGCAGCCGGCTGGGGGGCAAGACGCAACAGCCGGTGGGCAGCGATGGCGGTGATCGGATTGTGCATCGCGTGGGCCGCGTGGCTCGATACGCTCCTCTCGCTCAGCGCGGCCGCGCCTCTTGAGGCGAAGATCGTCATCTCGCTGCTGCTGATCGCGCCCCTGGCTTTCGCCATGGGCCAGCTTTTCCCCAGCGCCCTGGCTTCACTGGCCAGAGAGCAGCCGGAGCTGGTGCCATGGGCCTGGGCGGTGAACGGCTGCGCCTCGGTCGTCGGGGCTGTCCTGGCCATGGTCCTCGCCCTGGGCTTCGGTTTCGACGGCTGTCTGCTGGCTGCCACGGCCATGTACGCCGTGACACTGGCGAGTTTCCCGTCTTGACCTCGAGTAGAACCCGCCGACGGCACAAGGCATGATTGAAGCTATCTGGCCAGCATATCGTAGGATTTCTCGCCGCTGCTCAGCAGCGAATCCACATAGGCGACAAATTCCGCATCGAACGCCCCCGCTCCGAAGAGTTTCCAGAAAGACCTGCCGCCGTTCGAAGAGAGGATACCGAGCATGTCCTTGTGCACCACCGACCACTGGATTTCCGGCAACATGCCGTCGCGATAAAGCTGATACATGACCGACCAGGCGTTGCCGTACTGGCCGACCAGCATCCAGAACTGGATCCGTTCATCGTCATCGAGCGCCTCGGACGACTCCAGCCCTCTCCGCCAGACCGATGCCACGGCCTTGTCCTGGGCGATCGGCATATTGATATCACTCATCGCCTGGATGAAGGCATAGCGAGCGCTGGCCTGCCCCTGCAGATTGCTCTGGTGGATCTGCACCCCGAGATACAGCAAGGATGCGACCACCGCGATAGCGCCGATGATCTCGGCCAGATAAGCGTATTGCTCCAGAGACATGGCTCCCCCGATATTCCGGGCATTCCGGCAGTGCTGATTCTTGCGCACCGTCGCGGAAAACGCGATGGGAGGCGTCTGTCGGGAGAGACCCTGACCCCGGCCATCTTCGGTTCAGGCCAGGCGCTGCGCTAGCCGTCCGGATCGAACAGGGACGCCTTCCGCGCTAGACTCTCCGTCGTTCGAGTGATGACTCTGGGTCAAAGAAACCGGTTGGAGGGACAAAGTGATGAGTATTCGGAAACGAGGCACAACGCTGACGGCCACCGTGGCGTCGGCATTCGGACTGGCGGCACTGGCCCTTTACCCGGGCGCTCTTTTCGCCGACGAGCCGTTCCCGGCACCGGTATTCGTCCCGCTCAAGCAGGATAACGCCGTCGTGGCATTCCCTGGAGGTTCCGTCTGGGAGGGCGGCCCGGCCATGCTGTATGCCGCAGTCAAACCTGACGGCAAGGTACTGATGGTCACGAGCCCGACCACGGGCCAGGTCTATGCCTTCGACACCGGCAGCGGCGAGATACTCGCAGTGATCGCCACCGGCGAGGCCCCCAAGGGCGTCAAGATCACTCCCGACGGCACGGAAGCCTGGGTGAGCAACGAGGCCGGCAACACCATCAGCATCGTGGACCTGTCCAGCTACGAGGTCGTCGCTACCATTGCCACGGAAAAGATGCCGCACAACGTGCGCTTCTCGGCAGACGGGAAGACCGGCTACGTCACGCTGCAGGGCGGGGCCGGCGTCGGCGTGATCGACACCGCAGAGCGGACCGTCACCAAAGTGATCCCGGTCCCCGGCATCACCGGGCCACACAACCTGGATCTCTCAGCTGACGGCAGGACCGCCTACGTACGTGACGTCGTCGGCGCCGTGGCGGTCCTGGACCTGGAGTCAGGCGAGGTCCGGAAAGTCATCGGTGTGGGGACCGGGCACGCCGGCATCGACGTGCTACCCGATGGCCGCTATGTGGCCACGGGCGCCATCGGCGATACCTATGTCGCTATCATCGATCCCGACACGCTGGAAGTCATAAAGAAAGTCCCGGTCGGTACCGGTCCGCATGGAGTGCGCGCCAGCGCCGACAGCCGGTGGATCTATGTCACCGTCACCGCCGATAACAAGGTCGTGGTGATCGACGCCGAGACGCTGGAAGTCGCTAAAGAATACCCGGTCGGTAAGTTTCCATTCTGGGCGGCGGTGATGGGTAATTTCTAGGCCGGAGTTTCGCTGAATCAGATCGAGGGGCAAGGCTGCGACCGGCCGGGCCGGTGGCACGCCGGCGCCATCAGCGGTGTAGAATCCCGGACTCCGATCCAGTGGCTCTCCACTCGTCATGGCGCTTCCAACGATCCAACGCAGACTCGCCGCGGTCCTCAGCGCCGATGCCGTGGGCTATACGCGGCTGATGGCCGCCGACGAACTGTCCACGCTGGAGACCCTGGACTGTTTCCGGTCGCTCATCTCCGGGCTGGTGCGCCAGCACGGCGGGCGGGTGGTGGATATGGTGGGGGACAACCTGCTGGCGGAGTTCCCCAGCGCGGTAGATGCCGTCCAATGCGCCCTGGAGACCCAGCGGCAGCTGGCCGTGCAGAACGGGACGCTGGAGCCCGGGCGTCAGATGCGCTTCCGGATCGGCATCAATGTGGGTGACCTGATCGTGGACGGCGAGCGCATCGTCGGTGATGGAGTCAACGTGGCCGCGCGGATCGAGGCGACGGCCGAACCGGGCGGGATTGCCATCGCCCAGAGCGTGCTGGATCAGGTGGAAGGCAAGCTGCCGATCCAGGTCGCCGACACGGGCAGGCATGAGTTGAAGAACGTGTCCCGGCCGGTGCGGATCTACCGGTTGATCGAAGGGGAGGCATCGGCGGATCCCGCGACCCGGGCGGCGACGGATAGATCTCCCTCCATGGACCACCACGTGCCGGGTTTCGCCGGCCGTCATTCGATCGCGGTGCTGCCGTTCCGCAATCTCAGCCAGGACGTCGAGCAGGAGTACTTCGCCGATGGACTGGCCGAGGATCTGGTTGCGTCCCTTGGCGCCTTGCGGATGTATCCGATCATCTCCAGGAATTCGAGCTTCAGCTACAAAGACAAGAACGTCGACGTACGCCAGGTCGGCAAGGAACTGGGCGCCCACTACATCGTCACCGGCAGCGTGCGGCGCTCCGGAGACCGGTTACGGGTGACCGCGGAACTGGTCGACGCCGCCGGCGGCCATCAGATCTGGTCCGGCCGCTACGACCGGCAGCTGTCGGATATCTTCGAGATCCAGGATGAGATCACAGGCGAGATCGCCGCCTCCGTGGGCCCGGCCCTGTCCCAGAGCGAGATGCGCCACGCGATCCGGCGCTCACCCCAGGACCTGGATGCCTGGACCAGCCTCCATCGCGGCATGTGGCATCTGTTCCATCGCAGCAAGGAATCCATGGTCAAGGCCCGGGAGTGGGGCAAGGCCGCCCTGGATCTGCAGCCCGACTCGGCGACCGCGTGGAGTCTGCTCTGCTTCTCCCACATGTATGACGTCATCTATCAGTGGACGGATACGCCCGAGCAATCGCTGCAGATGGCGCGCAGCGCGGCCGAAAAGGCCATGGCGCTGGATAACGAAGACCCGATGGCGCTGACGGCGGTGGGTTTTACAGCGTCCTTCCTCAAGGAGCATGACCGGGCCATCAGCGTGCTCGAACGGGCGATCGAGCTGAACCCGAGTTCTGCCTTTGCCTACTGGGCGCTCGGTGCGGCGCTGGGTCCGGCCGGACGGCCGGAAGAAGCGATCCCCATGGTGGAGAAGGCGATCCGCCTGTCCCCCCAGGACCCGTTGATGCATGAGTTCCTGTTTTCGATCGCCTCGGCCCATTTTGCCGCCGGTCGATACGCGGAGGCGATCAGGTTCGCAAGGCGTAGTCTCGACATCCAGGCGGAGCAGCCGGGCGCCTTCCGGATACTCGCTGCGGCCAACGGTCATCTCGGCAGGACCGTGGACGCCCGAGCGGCTCTCGATCAGATGCTGAAGCTCGCGCCGGATCTGAGCGAGGACCATCTGCGCAGCTTTATGCCGGATGGGATGGTCGACAGATATGTCGAGGGCCTGCGCAAAGCGGGATGGAAAACCGGGAAGACGCTGGCCGGCAACTGAACAATCAGGCATCGGGAGGGCAATCTGCCTGTTCCCCCGCCCGTCCAGCCGACGGCGGCGAGGGCCGACACGGGGACACGTTCTCGGGCGAAGCGCCTTCCGCCCGGACCGCTCAATCCAGGGGCTGACTCAATTCCTTGTCGCCGAGGTGTTTGACCTTGGCGGTCGGATTATCGGAGACGTACTGCCCTTCCAGCTCACTGTACTGGCCCTGAAGGCGGACCATCTCGTTGTTAAGCGTGGCGACCTCCAGCTCCCGCCGGCGCAGGGCGTTGGAGAGGATGGCCACGGCTTTTTCCTTCTCGCGCAGCCTGGCGACCAGCGCGGCACCGGATTCGTCGCCGGCCTGTCCGCCCGACTCCCGCAGCTCAGCCAGTTCTTGCTGCAGGGATTCCACCAGGGTCACATTGGATTCGACGGTGTTGCGCAGACGCGTCACCTCGGCCTCGCGCTCGCGCAGGTGGGCGCGGGTGCGGGACAGTTCCTCCACGTCTTTCTCCAGGCTTTCGATCAGCGCTTCCTTGGAATGACGCTCTTCGTCGAAGGCCTTTGCCTGGGCCTCCCGATCCTCGAGATCGTGTCTGAGCGCATTCACGCTCTTCAGATCGCTTTGCAGAGTCTCGATCAGTTCGAGCTGGGCGGCGACATTGGATTCCAGATCGCGGATGGTCCGGTCTCTTGCCGACACCCTGTTATCCAGATTCAGGCGGGCTTTCTCGGCGGCCTGTAGCTGGTCGGAGAGCTCCTGGTTCTCAGCCTCCCGCCGCTGGAGCGTGTCCTCCAGGCGCCGGGCGGCCCGGGTCTTCTCGTCCAGCTCGGTCTGCAGCCGGACGATGCTCGACTCCTTATCCGCCAGTTGCTCGGCCAGCCCGCCCTCGTTGGCTCTGGCGAGTTCCGCCTCCAGCCTGGACTCCAGCTCGGATACTCGCTGCTTGTATTCTTCGTTCCGCTCCTCGATCGAGGCCTTGACCACCCGCAGGGTATCCACACCCCGCTTGAGCGCCATGTTGTTCCGCTCATGGCGGATCACGTCTTCCCGCAGCCGCTCCAGCTCGGCCAGCTTCTTGTCGGCTTCGGCCTGCTCCGCTGTCAGTTGCTCGACCCGGGGTTCCAGCTCCGCGACGCGGGCCCGGCTGGTTTCCAGCTCCGCCGACAGGCGGGCGATCTCCGCCTCGCGCTCGGTGAGGCGTGAGGCCAGCTCGGCTGCCAGCTCGCGTTCGCTGTCGAGCTTAGACTGCAGATCATCGGTCAGGACCTGGCCCTTCCTCACTTCGTTCTCAAGCCGCTCGATCGTCTGGCGTTCCTCCTGGGAGACGTGCCGGCTGCGTTCTTCCAGATCGGCGACGCTGGCTTCGAGCACCGCGATCTTGCCGGCCCTCGCCTCCAGATCGGCGCGCAGCACGCTGAGCTCGTTTCGCTTGTCTTCCAGCTCACGCTGCGCCTCGTTGGCCCGGTGCTGCCACTGTTCCAGCTCCGCCGACTGGGCCTCGACCTGCTCGGCCCGGGCCCGGACTTCCCTCTGGAGGGCGTTGACAGCGCCGTCGCTCATGGTGAGCTTTTCCTGTAGCTCCTCCACCAGCGATCGGGCAGCGTCGATCTGGCGCTGGGCCTCGTCCAGTTCGCCGGAACGGCGACCCAGGCTTTCGCCCTGTTCCCGCAGCCGGGCGCAGGCCTGATCCAGCTGCTGGCCCAGTGCCGCCGCCTCGGCGTTGCGCTCTTCCAGACGCACCGCCAGATCCCGGGCCTGGCGCTCGCGGTCCTCCGCCAGCACGATCGTGTCCTCCAGCGACTGCTTGAGGCCGCCCAATTCGTCGTCCCGTTCGGTCAGGATCTTGCGCTGGGTGTAGATTTCATCGGCCCGGATCCGGAGTTCTTCCTGCAGCGCCGCCAGCTCGGCACGGTCGTCACCGAGCGCCGTCTCCAGCTCGGATATCTTCTGCTTGCGGGCGTCCAGCTCCTGGCCCAGCTCCGATACCGCCTCGATCCGGGTCCAGTCGGTGTCTTCATCCGGACGCTGGGTCAGCGCCTCGACCAGGGCGTTCTTGTCCTTGAGCTCGGCGGAGAGCGCCTCGATACGCTCGTCCCACTCTTCCAGGGCATTGGAGAGCAGGGAGATTGCCCGTTTTGTGGAGGTGCGGCCGATCATTCGCGGTTCCTCGTGACCCTTGCCGGATTATGTCAAAACACCCGTCCCGGCACTATGTCAAACGGTACCGCCCCCCTCTCGGGGGCCATAGGATCGATGTCACAGTTTCACAACCGGACCCGGCGGGTTCATCGCGGCCGCGCCCGGTCGAAATCATGCCAGGCTAGGTCCGCGCCGGCGGCATGGTCTCGAAATTGGGCACCTGATCGGTGGTGATGTCCCAGGGCGGGCGGTCACGGGTATAGACCACGGCGCCGGGCTTGAACCAGCTCGTGTCCTCCAGACATCCCACGGGTACCACCACCATCCCGGGTCGCCCGGTATTGGTGCCGTAGAGCCGGCTGCCGCAGGTGGTGCAGAAATGGTAAGTCTTCTCGTTGCCGCTGTCGGTGGTCACAGTATAGGCGGTCGGCTCGCCGCTGAAATCCAGGTCCTGCTCCTTGAAGAAGGCCAGCGACATATGACCGGTGCCCGAGGCTTTCTGGCAATCGGTGCAGTGACACTGGGCCATCAGGACCGGCGCGTTGTGGATCACAAAATGGTTCGCGCCACAGCGGCAGCTACCGGTGGCAAAGGGTTGGTCGCTCATCAGGGCACTCCTCGGATCCGCGTCGGCAAGCAGGCTCGACGGAACAAGGATAGCGCCTTGCGGACGGCTTCGCCGGACCGCGAGTGTGCGCGGCCATTACCGTGAAGGTCTCCAGAACGGCGCGGGTTCCGGACCCGGGGACAGGTCAGGAGCCCCCCTGCAACGATTTGAACATGAAGATACTCATGGGGTCGTAGTGCCGCCGCTGAAACAGGCGGTGGGCCACTTCGTTGTCCCCGTATACGTGCAGACCTATCCCCGCCAGTCCCATCTCCAGCACTTTTTCCTCCAGGATATTCAGCGCCCGGGACGCGTGCCCCTTGTGCCGGGCCTCGGGCTCGATAAACATGTCCACGATATAGGCAGTCTGCTTGCCAGCGCGCTCACGGACGTTGATCCAAACGGCCCCCACGACTGTCTCGTTCCAGTCGTCGATGATGTCGAACAGATGATTGTCCGGCGTCTCCAGCCCCTGGGGCAGCAGCTCGAGAAAGGACCCCCTGGCAAGCTGAACCGCCGTATTTTCCTCCCACTCCCCGGCAGCGACCCGCTGGTGAGCATAATTGGGATCCGGGCGTTTTATGTATTCGGCGAAGCTCGCCTCGGTCATCGGGCTCAGACTGGTTGCCATGGCTCGGGCCTCTGCGGCGCCGCCTTATTGGCGGCGTCAGAATTTCCAGTATAGACGCCGCTGGCGCTCCGGACTGTGACCGACCCCCGCGATCCGCTCGCCACATCCGGCTCTCAGGGCATGGCGGCCGCCGCGGACCGGGATCGGTCTCAGTCGAAATGCTCCACGCCGTCGGGCACCCGCACCCAGTCATGGCGCCGGGCTTCGTAGACCGACACACTGGGCGGCGGGAAATCCGGGTCCGCGAACGCGCCGACCGGCACGGCCACGAATTCCGGCATATCCTCGATGAGGTAATAGACCGTCGCGCCGCAGCCGGGACAGAAATGGAAGGTGATGTGGCCGCCGCTGTCGCCGACCCTTTCGAATGCGGTGCTGGTCCCCTGCACCTCGACCTGATCCGCGGGGAAACGGGCCTGGGCGCCATAGGGACTGCCGGTCCGGCGCTGGCAGGCCAGGCAGTGGCAGACAGACACACGAAGCGGGTCAGCTCGGGCGATGAGCTTGAGCTGACCGCAGCTGCAGCGAGCTTCACGTCGGGTCATGGCAGTGCACCGATTGTGTTGAGGCTGGCCGGGGAATCCTGCCACAACAGCAGACTCGAGCGGGGATCACCGTTTACGGCTGCCGTCAGCCGCCCGGCCGCGGGCACGGATCCGCCGTCGATCCGCGGGCTGCCTAGCTCTTGGCGGATTTTGTGCTGGCCGCCTTTTTGCTGACGGCGGCGCGCCGGGTCACGCGTTTCTGTGAGCCTGATTCCCGTGCCTTGCTCGCCGCGGACTTCGATTTCGACTTTGCCTTGGCTTTCCTGGCAGTCGATGGTTTCCTCCGGGGTTTCCCGGTCGCGGGAGCCTCGCCGCCCTTCCAGGTCTTCCGCGCCTGCTTGGCCAGCTTGACCACCCGGGCGATGTCGGCATCGGAGTAGACGCCATTGACACCGGAAATGGCCGCCAGCTTCATACCGTGCTTGAGGCCCAGCTTGTAGATCTCCTTGACCTTTTGCCACTCCGTATCGCGGCCGATGGTGAAGACTTCGAAGCGGCCCTCCAGTGCCAGCACGATGGTCTCGGCCAGACATGCGTATATGACGTTCTTCGGCAGCCCGATGTCCTTCATCCGGACCTCGCTGGGCAATTCGATCTCGCCGGATTCGATCACCAGCACGTCCGGGCGCTTGGCCACCTCCTCCGGCGGGAGATCCAGCGGTCGCGCCACGTCGGTGATCACGCAGCCCGGCTTGACCTTGGTGATGTCCAGGATCTTCTTGCCGGCGCCGGAGGTCGACGTGACGATCATGTCCATATCGCCCAGATACTGCTCGTAATCCGTGGTGGCGATCACCTTCGCGCCCGGGGTCTCCTCGAGGATCGAGGCCTTGAGCGCGTCCAACTTCTTCTGCGTCCGCGCCGCGATGACCACCTCGTCGAAGGCCATGGCCAGCAGCCTCGCGCTGACCGAACCGATGGACCCGGTGGCCCCGATGACCATGGTCTTGGCGGCGACCTTGCCGTCCTTGCGCACTTGCACGAGGTTCATCCGCCGCATGGCGTCGTGGGCCGCCCACAGGGCGCCCGAGGCGGAATAGCTGTTTCCGGTCGTGACCGGGATCGAGGCCCGGCGGGCGACGGTGACGCCGGCGTCACCGACCACCTTGGTGAAGGCGCCGAGGCCCAGGATCTGGGCGCCCATCTTCTCGGCCATCTTGGCCGCGGCCAGGAGGCGTTTGTAGGTGAACTCCGGACTGCGGGTCAGCATCTCCTTGGGGGTCCCGCCGACGGAGATCAGCCAGCCTTCCGCCTCCGCGCCCGCGGGAGAGACGATGTTGTCCATCTTGCAGTAGACCATCGGCGGCATGTGAGCGGCGGCCTTTTCGATCTGGTCCATGATGATCTTCGGCGTCGCCTTGGGCACCGGGAAGCCTTTGCGGATGTACTCCTGGCTCAATGGATGCACGACAAAAGCGAAACGGCGGATGTTGCGAAACTCGCCGGTGGGATAGAGCAGGCGCGGCTCGATCTTCAGTTCCTCGACGATCTCCTCAAGATCGTGGTCGGACAGTTCTTCCGAGGTCGTCTCCATGGCCGCGAGGATCATCGCCTGGATGGTGTTCAGCCCGACGACCCGTTCGAACAGATTGGGCGAGACGTCCACCACCAGATTGGCGTTGCAATCCTTGAAATAGTCCAGCCGGTCATCATCGATGGCGGAGGTGATCAGGGTTTTGCCGTCCAGATTGTCCGGGCTGCCGAACGCGGCGATGTCGTCGAAGGTGCCGACGATCACGTGGCACTTGGCCATCTCCTTGCTGACGATACCCCTCTTCAGACGGGTCACGCCGGGAATCTTGGAGAGGCCCCGGGTCGGAATGACCGGTGACGCGAAGTGTGCGCCGCGGGCATAAATCTCCAGCTGATCCAGCGAAGTGAGCACCGCCGGGGCGCCGGTCTCAAGCACCGCGTCGGCGAACTTGAGGTTGGGTGTGTAGTCGCCCATGGCCTGGGCCATGTCGTAGTTCACCAGACCGGACAGGAACAGCACCAGGTTGTTATTGAAATAGTGGCCGAACTTCCGCTGCACGTGCCGAACCGCGCGCACCTGCAGCATTCGCCGCAGATCGGCGCCGGTAGTGGCCGGGACCCGGGTGACCACTTTCAGCAGTCGGTCCGTGTCCGCGTGGACCTCCCAGCGGCTGCCGATATCGTAATGATCCCGCAGCATGCCCAGCCCGATGGCATCGGCCTCCGACTGATAGCGGCGCAGCAATTCCCAGGCCTTGCCCTCGTCTCCGTCCGCCCCCACGCGTTTGACGTGGAAATCCTTGCCCAGGAATCGGGTCTTGAACTCATAGTCCTTGGTCGAGGACCCCAGGGATACGCTGACGACTTTCTTCATGAGACGGCTCCAGATCGATGCGGCATCGTTGCGCTGGCCCGCTGGCAGCGCGCCCGGGTCGTCTGTCGGCGGGGCCGGCAGGCCGCGGACTGCCTGCCCTTACGCTCCCGCACGAGGCCCGGGACCCCCAATTACACCCTGTAGGGCTCCCCGGCACAACAAGGACCGGCATTTGGGCCCGGGCCGGGATTCCCTATACTTGAGTTTTAGCTGGTGATCCGGCATCCCGCCGGGGACCCGACATGAGAAGAGGCGACGGCATGATCCCATTCGGCGTACAGGTAGCCGGCTACCAGAGTCTGATGAAAACCCTCAAGGGCGTGATCAAGACGCTGCCCTTCCCGAAACCGACCCTGTTTACCGGGCCCGGCTCCTCGCTGGAGCTGTGCGAGGCTATCTCGCTCATGGGCGTGCGCAAGCTGCTGATCGTGACCGATGCCATGCTGGTCAAGATCGGCCTGCTCGACGAGATCGAGAAGAAGCTGGAAGCGCTGGGGGTCCGCTACACGATCTACGACGGCATCAAGCCCGATCCCACCGTCGAACAGATCGAGGCCGGGCTCAAGATCCTCAAGCAGGCTCGATGCCAGGCCATCCTGGCGGTGGGCGGCGGCTCGCCCATCGACGCCGCCAAAGTGATCGCCGCCCGGGCTACCAACAACAAACCGATCTCCCGCATGGAGGGCATGTTCAAGGTGTTTACGGCACCGATGCCGCTCTACGCTATCCCCACCACGGCGGGGACCGGTTCCGAGGTCACGATCGCCGCCGTGGTCTCGGACCCGGCGAAAAAGAAGAAATCGCCGATCATGGATCCCAAGCTGGTGCCGATCATGGCGGCCCTGGACGGCAAGCTGATGACCGGCCTGCCGCCGGCCGTGACCGCGGCCACCGGCATGGACGCCCTGACACACGCGGTCGAGGCCTATCTCTCGGCCAACGCTCTACCGGAGACCGATGCCTATGCCCTGGCGGCGACCCGGCTGATCATGGAGAACCTGCCCCGGGCGGTGGCCAGGGGCAAGGATCTCGAGGCCCGCCAGGCCATGTCTTTCGCCTCCTACTATGCCGCCCTGGCCTTCACCCGGGCCGGGGTCGGCTATGTACATGCCATCTCCCACAACTTCGGCGCCTACTATCACACGCCCCACGGTCTGGCGAACGCCATCGTCATGCCTTACGTGCTGGAGTACTCCAAGCCCAAGTGCATCCGGCGGCTGGCGGACCTGGCCGAAGCGGCGGGGCTGAAGGAGAAAGGGGACCGGCCCCAGGCCCTGGCCAGCAAGTTCATCGAGCGGATCCGGGCCATGAACGAGGAATTCGATATCCCGGATGGGCTGGAGGCGCTAAGACGCTCCGACATCCCAGCCATCGCGAAGAGCGCGCTGAAGGAGGCACACTTCACTTACGCGGTGCCGCGATACATGGACCAGCCCGCCTGCGAAAAACTGATCAGCAAGATGCTGGCATAGCAGGCCTGCTTTTCGCCGCGCCCGCGAAAATCCCGTGCATTCGACCATTGATGTCTTGACGATGCAGAGACCGCAGCCTTCGTGGCGCCGCGAATCCCCGCCGGTTGGATGCCCGGCGGCGGAGATGGGGCACCCGGGAGAACCGGCCAGGTCGCTGGCCCACTGACAGACCAAGCGGAGACTCCATGGAAGTATTGAGTGAATGGCTGGCCGCCGAGTTCTTCCACAACACCGGCCGGCAATGGCTACTGGCGCTCGGCATCGCCACCCTGGCCCTGGTGCTGTTCTTTGTCGTCAAGCCGTTGTTGCGAACTCGCCTCGCCAGGTTGACGGCCCGCACCGATAACGACTGGGACGACGCGGTGGTCGAACTGCTCGGCAACACCAGATCACTGGCGCTGCTGATTTTCGCCCTGTTCTTCGGTTCGCTGGTACTGACCCTGCCTCCCAAGTTGCGGACCGTCCTGGTATCGGTGACGCTCATCGCGCTGATCCTGCAGGGCGGACTCTGGGCCAGCCAGCTGCTCCAGCATCGTCTGCAGCGCGCCATCAGCAAGCGCCGCGAGGAAGACCCGGGGAGCGTGGCCGCCCTCAACGTCACCGGCTGGGTCGGGCGGCTGATTGTCTGGTCGGTGGTGTTGCTGCTGATCCTCGACAATCTCGGCATCGACATCACCGCGCTGGTGGCGGGACTCGGCGTCGGCGGTATCGCCGTCGCGCTGGCGGTCCAGAACATCCTCGGCGACCTGTTTGCCTCCTTGTCGATCGTGCTGGACAAACCCTTCGCCGTCGGCGATTTCATCATCATCGACGACTATCTGGGCAGCGTCGAGCACGTGGGCCTCAAAACCACGCGCCTGCGCAGCCTGTCGGGCGAACAGCTGGTGATGTCCAATACCGACATGCTGTCCAGCCGGATCCGCAATTACGGACGGATGTACGAGCGGCGCATCGTATTCGGCCTCGGAGTCACTTATCAGACTCCCCGGGACAAACTCAAGGCCATCCCCAGGATCATCCGGGACGCCGTAGAGGCGCAGGACAAGACCCGGTTCGACCGCTCACACTTCAAGGCCTACGGCTCCTATTCGCTGGATTTCGAGACCGTCTACCACGTGCTGGCGCCCGACTACAATCTGTATATGGACATCCAGCAGGCGGTGAATTTCGCTATCCACGAGCGCTTCGAGGCCGAGGGCATCGAGTTCGCCTACCCGACCCAGACCCTGTTCGTCGAACGTGCTGGCGCGGAGGCTTCGGCCACGCCGGCGGCGGCGAGCCCCTGAGGCAAGCATGACCGACCGGCGATCCGGGTCTTGTCTCGAAGATAGTCGGGAGTGAAACGGAGGGAATGGCGGCGGCCCGCGTCCATGCGGGCCGGCCGCGCTCGGGGTGTTACTCCTGCTCCACCCAGTGGTTGATGGACATGGTCTCGGTCAGCCCGTCGGTCCAGATGTAGGCATCCGTCCAGACGAAGCCGTCGGTCCACACATAGGCATCGGTCCATACAAAACCGTCGGTCCAGACATAGCCGTCGGCGCTGAGGGTGCCGTCGGTCCACAGATAACCGTCGGTCCAGACGAAGCCGTCCGTCCAGACATAGCTGTCCGTCCACACGTAACCATCGGTCCAGACAAAACCGTCCGTCCAGATAAATCCATCCAGGCCCATGAGATAGAAGCTGCCATCGGCATGCTGGTTGGCGCGGCCGCCGAAGTGCCGTGTGCCGGCGAGGTCGGCGTCGATGTCCAGGCCGCGGTTGGCGCAGTCGTATTCGGTGGCGTCGACAGCCGCGCTGGCGCTGACCAGGCCGGCGCCCTGCTGGAATATGGAGAAGGCCAGGGAGCCGTCCGGATTCACCGCCGGACGCGCGCCCGCGATGAGCTTGCACTTGACCTGATCCGGCGTCAGCCCGGGCTCGGCCTCCAGCATCAGGGCGGCGACACCTGATACCACGGCCGCAGCCTGGGAGGTGCCGGACATGTAATAGTAGGAATTACCGTCGTGGAAATCCTTGTGCTCCTTGGGGATGCGGTTCTTCTTGTTCATCACCCCCAGCAGACGCCCGCCCGGCGCCACCAACTCAGGCTTGACGAAGCCCTCATAAGTCGGTCCCGCAGCGGAGAAGCTGGTCAATCTGTCGTCGCTGGCATCCAGCGGCGTGCGGTTGTCCGTCATGGCGCCGACGGTGATGACATAGGGCACGTTGCCCGGCACGCCGATGGACATGGCGTCCGGACCCGTATTGCCGGCCGAAGCGACCACGACCAGACCGGCTCGCCACGCTTCCATCACCGCCTGGTTGAGCGGGTCGTCCCAGTAGTGGGAGCGCGGCGGCGCCGACAGCGACAGGTTCAGCACCCGGATGCCGTAGACGTCCTTGTTCTGAACCACCCAGTCGATGCCACGGATCACGTCCATGTAACTGCCGTGGCCGTGCTCGTCGAAGGCCTTGACCGCCACCAGCGAGACGCCTGGCGCGACACCATTCCAGACCGGCACATTGCCCGAGCCCTGGGCCCGGCGCGAGGAGAGGATGATGCTGGTCACGTGGCTGCCGTGGCCGTTCTTGTCCTCGGCGTCGTCCGCATCGCCCTCGACGTTTTCGATCGCATCGAAGGTCCGGAGCACGCGCTCGTTACCGCCATAGTCCTTGCGCAGCCAGTTCTTGCCGCCGCCGGAGCTCCAGACACCGGTATCCAGCACAGCCACTGTGACGCCGGCACCAGTGACGCCATCGGCGTGCAGCTGGTCCGCGCCCACCTGGCTTACGTAATGGGTCTTACGCGCCTTCTTGTCGACCTTCTGGTCGCCTCCGACCGGCACATTGCCGGGCACGAACTCCGTCTGGCAGCCTTCCGAAAACTCCACGATGATCGAATGCGCCTCCTGATCCAGATCGATGTCCTGACCGAATTCGATCTCGAGGACCTGCTCGTTGCCCGGATCGATGCGGCGTCGGGTGATGTCCGGGTACCAGCCGTCGGCGACGGTCGTCACCGGGGCCTCGCGAAAGCCCGTGAAGATGTCGCTGCTGCCCAGCTTCATCTTCTTGAGCTCGCCATTCTGCTCGGGCCAGTTCACCGACACCTGGGAGATGGTGATGGCGTCCGTGCCCTCATTCGGCAATACCCACTTGACCTTTTTGCCGTTGAACTCCCGGCTCGCGAGACCGTTCGACCGGCAGTCCATCACCCGCGGCGTGAACTGCAACGAGCAGCCTTCCTGGAAGTCCACGAAGATCGTGTAGTTGGCCTCCGCCCAG
>CBDTYJ010000012.1:0-21934 GCA_965364575.1 uncultured Gammaproteobacteria bacterium | reverse complement strand
TGCTCCATCTTCTCCTTCCCCGCCCATGCTTGCCCCGACGCCTGCGGGCCATTGTCACGCCCTGCCCGGGTGGCCACCAAGGCGCTTTTCCCACCGCTTCCACCAGATTTGTGGCCAACCGCCCTTTCAGGTCGATCCGGCTCGAATTGGGATTTGTATCCCTTATATGGGCATGATATACCATATTTAGCACTCATATGGGAAAGGGACGACATCATGCGCCATACGGAAAACCGCTACGCCGGCGAACAGGCGAAGTTCGATCTTGCCTGCAGATTGATCGCTCACGAGGCCCGGACCCACATCATCGCCCGGTGCACCGGGTTTTCTCAGGACCGGATAAGAAAGCTCTACGCCAGCTATTTCAAAGACGGCAGCGCGGGGCAGGTCCGACGCCAGCGCGGCAAGTCTCCATCCAGCGTCGCTTTCTTCATGCGTAACGCGCGGGTACAAACGGAGGCCGGCACCCTGGCGGGCCTGTTCGCCCTGTTCCGGCTGGTCCGCATCGGGCCTGTGCTCGAAGTGCGCCTTCTCGGCGACGCCCGCGGGCTGGACTTCGGTCAGCGTCTGTGCCGGGCCTACGAGGTCTATCTTTCGGTTCATCCCCGGCAGCGGATATCCTTCGAACACGCCTGGAGCCTGCTGCTGGCACTGACCGAACGGAGAGAACTGGTGCTGGCGGACTGCGGTCGCTGCGGCAACATTTATGTGCATGACGTCCTGGCCCTGGACCGCAATACCTGCCCGCCCTGCCGCCGCCGACAACGTGCGGGCTCGCAGCCCGCCGACATACAATAGGCAGCCCGTGACCACCTGCAGGATCCAGCCCGTGGAGATCATGACCGCCGATATTTGCGACGAACACGCCGACCGCGTCGAGGTCGCAGAACCGATACTGCGCCATTTTGGCAAACGCAAACGCTTCCACGGCCCGGCGGTTACGCTCAAGGTCCATGAAGACAACGTGCTGGTGGCGAGAGCGGTGGAGACACCCGGTGAGGGCCGCATCCTGGTGGTGGACGGCGGCGGATCCTGCCGCTGTGCGCTGCTGGGTGACCGGCTCGCCGGGCTCGCCGCCGACAATGGCTGGAGCGGCCTGATCATCAACGGATGCGTCCGCGACAGCGCCGAGATCGCCGGCATCGACGTCGGCGTCCTGGCGCTGGCCACCAATCCCCTGAAGAGCAAAAAGAACGGCGATGGGCAGAGCGCGACCTCGGTCAGCTTTGCTGGTGTCACGATCCGCTCCGATGACTATCTTTACGCCGACGAAGACGGTTGGCTGGTGGCGCACGAACAGCTGCACCAGGCTTCCTGAATCGGCCGGATGAACGGATTGCGTCCCCCCAACCCGCTGGCGTCCATCGGCGTCGACCGCCTCGGCCATCGCCGATCGGAGGCTGGCTGGGTCGAACGCGCCCTGCGCGCGGGTCGCGTGGATTATCTGCCTGTCCAGGGCAGCCGCAACCTGGTTCGCACGGGCGGCCCGCCGCGGCCGGTCAGACTGGGTCCTGCTGAACTGGCCGACCTGGGGACGAGCCACGAACAGGCGATCCTGCTGGGCACGCGCGGGGAACGCCTGTTGTTCGCGGTAGCGGTGAGCGAAGGGATCGAGGCGCCACCGGAGTCGGCATTCTACGGTCTGCGGCGCCTGGCCCACCAGGTCTCCCGTGACGATGCCGGTCTGCTCGCCTATGCCCGCGCCATGGTCCTCTGGCATGCCACCCACGGGTTCTGCTCCCGCTGCGGCGCCGCCACCCGTGCGGTCGACAGCGGACATGCGCGGCTGTGCCAGGACCGGGACTGCGGAGTGCGCCATTTCCCGCGGGTGGATCCGGCGGTGATCGTGTTGGTGGACCGGGGCGACCATTGTCTGCTGGGCCGTCAGGCCGGCTGGCCCGAGGGGCGCTATTCCACGATCGCCGGCTTCGTCGAACCGGGCGAGAGCCTGGAAGATGCGGTAGTGCGTGAGGTCTATGAAGAGACGGGTATCCGCAGCGTCGACGCCCTCTATCACTCCTCCCAACCCTGGCCTTTTCCCTCGTCGCTGATGCTGGGCTACACGGCCAGGGCCGTCGACGGGGAAATCAGCCTGGTCGACGGCGAACTGGAAGACGCCCGCTGGGTGTCTCGCGACGATATGGCCGAAGGACGGATCCTGCTGCCCACGCCCATGTCCATCGCCTATGCCCTGGTCCGGGACTGGTACAACCGGTCCGATGGCCGGGACCGGGACCTGGACCGGGACGCGAGCGTGCATCAGAAACCATGGCGCTGAGTGCCCCGACGCTACGACGGCGATCGGCGCGGGTCGCCGGCCCGGCACGGCGAGCCTGTTGACGTGTGCCTGCTGGTCTTCGCGTGGCAATGTCATCCGCGCTACGCGCTGGTGCTGGCGGGTAACCGGGATGAATTCCATCAGCGGCCGGCGGCGCCCGCGGATTGGTGGCCGGTACCACCGGGGATCCTGGCCGGCAAGGACCTGGCCGCGGGGGGCACCTGGCTGGGCGTATCACGCAGCGGGCGCGCAGCGGTGGTGACGAACTTCCGCGAAGCACCTGCGGCCCAGGCGGCGAGTCGCAGCCGCGGTGCGCTGGTATCCGCTTTTCTGGGCGATAGCACGTCACCGGCGGTCTGGAGCGGCGGCGTCGACGGCGGCGAGTATGGCGGATTCAATCTGCTGCTGTTCGCCGGGCAACAGGGTCACTATCTCACCAACCGTGGCAGGCAGGACCCGGTCGTGGAGCCGGGGATACATGGACTGAGCAACCACCGTCTGGATACGCCCTGGCCAAAGCTGGTGGCCGCTCGGGACCGCTTCGCATCGAGTCTGCAAGGGGCTGACGTGGAATTCGCTGACCTTTTCGAATTGTTGGCCGACCGGCGCCAGGCACCGGCGGCCAGCTTACCGCGCACCGGCGTACCGGAGGAGTGGGAGCGACTTCTATCCGCCGCCTTTATCGTGCATCCTGCGTACGGCACGCGTGCCAGCACGGTGCTCGCGATCGGACACGACGGACGCGTGCGTTTCGAAGAGCGGAGTTTCGATGCGGACGGCCGACTCGCCGGCGACGTACGTTTTGAATTTGAAATAGACGATGGCTGAACGACGCAAGGATGGATGAAGGAAAAACGATGACCGGAGCCGACGTGCGGGCCCGCCAACCGATGCCCTGCGGCAGCTGGCCCTCTCCCATCACCGCCGACGCCGTCGTCCGCCAGGGGATCCGCCTGTTCCAGCCCCAATTCGGCGCCGGCCGGCTGTACTGGCTGGAGACCCGGCCGGACGAGGATGGACGCACGGCGCTGGTCCGTCAGGGTGACGGCGGCGAGAAAGAGGATGTCCTGGCGCGCCCGTTCAGCGTCCGCAGCAGGGTCCATGAATACGGGGGCGGTGCCTACCGGGTCGCGGAGGATTACGTCTTCTTCGTCGAGAACAGCGATCAGGCGGTCTACGCCGTCGCCGAGGGCGATGTGCCGCGCCGCCTCACCAACGAGTCCACCCACCGCCACGCAGATCTGCACTGGGACGCCACTTTCCGCCGCATCGTCTGCGTGTGCGAGGATCACAGCGGCGATGGCGAACCGGACAACATGCTGGTCGCCATCGAACCGAACGGCCGCAAGACGGTTCTGACCCGCGGCAGGGATTTCTACAGCTCACCTCGCGTGTCCGCCGACGGCCGGCGCATCGCCTGGCTGGCGTGGAGTCATCCGCAGCTGCCATGGGACGGGACCGAATTGTGGCTGGCGCCGGTGGAGGATGACGGCTCGATCGGCACGCCGCGGCAGATTGCCGGCGGCACCGGCGAATCCATCATGCAGCCGGAATGGGGGCCGGATGGCCGCCTGTATTTCGTCTCCGATCGCAGCAACTGGTGGAATCTCTACGCATGGGATCGCAACATCACCATCCGCCTCACCGATCTGCAGGCAGAGACCGGCCAGCCGCAGTGGGTCTTCGGGCAGTCGCTGTACGGTTTCCCGGACCGGGACCGGGTGGCGTTCGCCGCCACCCGGGACGGACGCTGGGACGCCTTTTGCGGCGAACTGCCGGGCTGCCGGCCGCAGCCCCTGGCCACGGGACTGGACGCCATCGACCATCTGGTGGCCGCGGACGGCCGCATCGTCATCGTGGCAAGCAACTCTCACATCGCTCCGTCCCTGGTGGAACTGACCCCGGACGGGGACGCGACTTTCCTCGTGCAGACCGATAACGGGGACGTGGACGACGCATACATTTCCGATCCCGCGCCGGCCCGCTTCCCCACCGGCGATGATGCGGAAGCCTACGGCCTGTTCTATGCCCCGGTTAACCCGGATTTCGGTCCGCTGGAGGGGGAA
The DNA here is from genome assembly GCA_965364575.1 of uncultured Gammaproteobacteria bacterium. GTDB lineage: Bacteria > Pseudomonadota > Gammaproteobacteria > Steroidobacterales > XN24 > CAMYOC01. The sequence goes on along the minus strand of CBDTYJ010000012.1, from coordinate 17,590 downwards.
CGGCCACCGTTGATCATCCGCTGTCACGGCGGCCCCACGGGCGCCACCTCCACCGCCCTCGATATGCGCACGCAATTCTGGACCAGCCGGGGCTTCGCCGTGCTCGATCTCAATTACCGCGGCAGCACGGGTTACGGACGTGAGTACCGGCGCAGTCTCTACGGCCGCTGGGGCGAAGCCGACGTGGAGGACGCCGTCGCCGGGGCCCGGTATCTGGCCGGCAAGGGTCTGATAGACGGTGAACGCCTGCTTATCAGCGGCGGCAGCGCCGGTGGTTACACCGTGCTCTGTGCACTGACCTTTACCGACGCCTTCCGCGCCGGCGCCAGTTACTTCGGCATCGCGGATCTCGAGCGGATGTTCGAAACCACACACAAGTTCGAATCCCGTTACGACCACTGGCTGATCGGTCCTTATCCGGAAGCCCGGGAGCTCTACCGTGAGCGCTCGCCCCTGCACCACGCCGACCGCATCTCCAGCCCGGTGATCTTCTTCCAGGGCGCCAGGGACAAAGTCGTGCCACCGGATCAAAGCCAGATGATGGTCAGGGCATTAAGGGACAACGGCGTGCCGGTCGCTTACATGGAATTCCCTGACGAGGCTCACGGCTTCCGCGAGGCCAGCGCCATCCGGCGCTCACTGCTGGCCGAATACTACTTCTACTGCCGCATCCTCGAGCTGCCGTTGCCCGAAGGCGCGGAGATAGAGATCGAGAATCTGGACTGAGACCACCGAACAGACGGCAGGCGCCCTCAGAACCCGGCGAAGACCTCGCGGAACCAGTGGCGGATATCGTCGATCTCTTCCGGGCAGACTGCGTGCGGCATATTGTAGGTATGCCATTCGATGGCGTAGCCCATGGCCGCCAGATGCTCACGGCTGCGTTCGCCGGCCGTGAAGGGCACTACCGGGTCCAGGGTCCCGTGAGCCAGGAACAGTGGCGTCGCCAGATTGGCCGCGCTGCGCTCGGAATCGAGGCGGTCAGCCATCAGCAGATAGGTGGACAGACCCATGATCCCGGCGAGGGTATGCGGAAATCGGAGCCCGGCATGCAGAGCGATCGCGCCGCCCTGGGAGAATCCGGCCAGCAGCACCCGCTCCGGCGGGATGCCGCGTTCGCCCTCCCGCTCGACCAGACGAACTACCCCCGCAGCGCTCGATTCGATCCCGGCCTGATCGCTGGGCGGCCGGCTGTCGATGTTGACGATGTCGTACCAGGCGCGCATGGGCATGCCGCCGTTGATGGTGACCGGACGCACCGGCGCATGGGGAAAGACAAATCGAAGATCCGGCCCTGCGGGCCACTTCAGTTGCGGCACGATGGGCTCGAAGTCATGACCATCGGCACCGAGACCATGGAGCCAGATTACCGCGGCGCGGGGATCGGGGCCGGTGGTGTGCTCGACGGTCTCGAGATCGGTCATGGGACTCTCCTGACGGGGCATCCGGGCGCCGCAGTCTAATCGGCTTGCGGAAATCTTACATAGAGTTGACTATCTATGCGCATCTGTTGTCTAATATGTGCATCTTTATTCTTCTCTCGATCAGCCATGCCCACCGACCTCAGACAACAATTCGCCCGCAGGGAGGCGATCATCGAGATCCTCGGCGAGTCGCAGATCACCCGCCAGGATGACCTGGTCAGGGCGCTGGCCAGCCGCGGATTGGAGGCGACCCAGTCCAGCATCAGCCGCGACCTGAAGGAACTGGGGGTGGCAAAGGTAGGCGAGCGCTACGTGGCCCCGCAGAACGTCCGCGTACCGGGCGACCCGCCGTTCGAGATGCTGGCGGGCTTTGTCCGGGAGATCGCCGCGGCCGGCCCCAACCTGACCGTCGTGCGGACCGCCACCGGCGCCGCCCAGAGCGTCGCCGTCGCCCTGGACGAAGCCGGCTGGTCGGAGATCGTCGGCACCATATCCGGGGACGATACGATCTTCGTCGCCACCGCCACCCCGCGTCAGCAACAGATGCTGCTGGCGCGCCTTCACCGAGTCTTTCCGGGAGCGCATATCCCATGAGCACTGACAATCCGATCCTGCTCGCCTTCTCCGGCGGCCTGGACACGTCTTTTTGCGTCCCCTGGCTCCAGGACACCTACGGGAGGTCCGTGGTGACGGTGACCGTGGATACGGGCGGCCTGAGCCCTGCCGATGCCGAATCCCTGTCCGAGCGCTCCGGGGCACTCGGCGCCGCGCGCCACGTCCACGTCGATGCCCGCAGCGCCTTTTTCGACCAGGTATTGCGCTATCTCATCTTCGGCAATGTCCGGCGCGGACATTTCTATCCGCTGTGCGTCGGCGCGGAACGCGTGATCCAGGCCCAGACCATGGCCCGGATCGCCGGCGAACTCGGCTCCGACACCGTCGCCCACGGTTGCACCGCCGCCGGCAACGACCAGGTCCGGTTCGAGGTCGCCCTGCGGACCCTGAATCCCGAGCTCCAGATCCTCGCCCCGGTCAGGGATAACACCTGGGCTCGCGAGGACCAGCTGTCCTATCTCGAAAAACATCAGCTGCCGATGCCGCCGGGCGGTGGATCCTATTCCATCAACCGCGGTCTGTGGGGCGTCACCATCGGCGGCCGCGAGACGCTTGGCTCGTCGGAATCGATCCCCGAGTCCGCCTGGGTCCTGAGCCGGGGCGCGTTCGATGCGCCGCGGGAGCCCGAACGCCATGTGCTGGGCTTCGAATCCGGCGTCCCCGTCTCGCTGGACGGGGAGGCCCTGGATGGCGTCGCGCTGCTGGAAGCGCTGGAGATCTTCGGTGCGCCATTCGGCATCGGTCGCGGCATACATCTCGGCGACACGGTACTGGGGACCAAGGGCCGGGTGGCGTTCGAGGCCCCGGCCGCGGAGATCGTGCTCACCGCCCACAGGGAGCTGGAGAAGCTGACCCTGACCGGCTGGCAACAGCGGCTCAAGGACCAGGTCGCCGCCAGCTACGGAGAACTGGTGCACGTGGGCCAGCATCTGGACCCCGCCTGCCGCGACGCCGAAGCGCTGCTGGAATCGTCCCAGGCCCGGGTGAGCGGCGAGGTCAATCTGCTGCTCAGACCCGGCCAGGTCTTTGTCGAGGGAGCGACCTCCGCCCACTCGCTGATGGCCGCCAGCCGGGGAGCTTACGGCGAGGCGGCCGCCGAGTGGACCGCCAGCGACGCGGTCGGTTATTCAAAGCTGCTGTCCCTGCCGGGCATGCTCTACACACGTGCCGCCTGAGCCGGACCCCTGACCATGAAATCACTGGTAGTGGACAAGGTGGCTTCGGTCGCCGCGAGCTGCAAGCTGGGGCGGGAGGTCCGCATCTCGAGCGATGTCCCCTGCGAAGAGGGCGTCGTGGTGGCCGTGCGGGTGTTGACCAACAAGGCCAGTTATAACCAGCTGGAGCTCACCTCGGGCCGCATGGCCCAGGTCAAGGCCGGCGACGTCGTGGTCGGCGCGCTGGGACATCGCCATGCCCTGTTCGGCTATTCCGGCCATCTTCCGACCGAACTCGCGCCCGGCGATCTGATCAACATCCTCAATCTGGGCGGCGTGCTGGGCATCTGTGATTCGGTCAACCCGGACCGGGGTCAACCCTTCGAGTGCGAGGTGCTGGGCAGCGTGCTGCATTTCCCGTACCTGGGCGAGCGCATCGGCCACCCGGCGCGGGTCGGCGACCGGACACTTCAGCCCCAGCCCGAACTGGACACCCGCGGCGTGCCGGTGGTCGCCCTGGCGGGCACCTGCATGGACTCCGGCAAGACCGCGGCTGCCTGCGCCATCATCAGCCGTCTCACCCACGCCGGACTGCGGGTCGCCGCCTTCAAGGCGACGGGCGTCTCGCTGCGCCGGGATGTTTTGGCGATGGAGGATGCCGGTGCCCACGAGACCGCCATCTTCACGGACTTCGGTATCGTCACCACTACTCCGGCTTCGGGCCCGGCGCTGACCCGGTCGCTGATGACGGAACTGGCGGCCAAGGCTCCCGACGTGATCGTGTTCGAGCTGGGAGACGGCCTGCTCGGCGCCTATGGCGTGCAGGCCATCCTGCTCGACCCGGAGATCCGCGCCGCCCTGAGCGCCGTCGTGCTCTGCGCCAACGATCCGGTGGCGGCCTGGGGCGGCGTAACCCTGCTGCGCGATCGCTTCGGCATCGAGCCTGCCGCGGTCACCGGCCGCGCCACCGACAACACGGTAGGCTCGGACATGATCCGCGAACAGCTCAAGGTGCCTGCGTTCAATGCCCTGACCGAAGAGACGGCCCTGGCCGGGGTGTTGATGGATTCGCTGTTCCCGGGAAGGACATGATGGCCCGTCCCGAATCGACGGAGTCGCTTCCGGTGGCGGTGCTCGGCGGCACCGGCTACGTGGCGGGGGAACTGCTGCGTCTGATCGCCGCCCATCCCCGCATGAGCCTGGCAGCCGTCGCCTCGTCCAGCCGCAGCGCTCAACCGGTGGCGGCGACCTTTCCCAACCTGGCTGGTTGTCTGGATTCGGCGGTGTTCGTGCCACCGGAAGACGTCATCGACGCCGCGGCGGGTGGCCGGCTGGCCGGTGTCTTCAGCGCCACGCCCCACGGCGCCGCCGCGCCCCTGATCGCAAGGCTGCTGGACGCGTCGGGTGCCGGCGGACCGAAAGTGGTGGATGCCTCGGCAGACTTCCGCTTCGCCGATGTGGACCGATACGCGCGGGTCTATGGTCATGCCCATGGCGCGCCCGAGCTTCAGGGGCAATTCTGCTGCGCCGTACCCGAGCACTACGACGGCGTGCCGGCCGGCCATGTGGCCCATCCCGGGTGCTTCGCGACCGCGATGCTCCTGGCCGTCGTGCCGCTGTTGCGCAGCGGTCTTGTCGAGCCGGAGTTCTTTATCAGCGGCGTCACCGGCAGCACCGGATCCGGCCGCGCGCCGCTGCCCACCACCCATCACCCCGAACGCCATGCCAATCTGTACGCCTACAAACCGCTGGCTCATCGCCACGCCCCGGAAGTAGAGGCCCTGGCGGAAGCGGCCAGCGGCCGGGCGCCGCGGGTGAACTTCATCCCGCACTCCGGGCCATTCGCCCGTGGCATCCACGTCACCGTCCAGGGGCTGCTGGCCGATCCGGGCGCGAGCGGGAGCCTGGGCGAGGTGCTGAAGACCGCCTATGGGGAAGACGGCTTCATCGAGGTCATCGATACGCCACCCCGGATCAAGGATGTGGCGGGATCCAACCGGGCCCGCCTGCACGTGCATAGCCGAGAGGGCCGCTACGTGGCCATGGTGGTGATCGACAACCTGGTCAAGGGTGCTGCCGGCGGCGCGGTGCAATGGATGAACCGGCTTCTGGGTTGTGATGAGTCCGCCGGCCTGGGTGCCGCCGGGCCGGCCTGGATCTGAGGTGCCGAGTCCCATGGAAACCATGCCGGCCGGGCTCGACGAAGGGCCATTTACCGTCCCGGTCTATCCCCATCTGCCGATCGAACCGGTCGCGGGAGAAGGTGTGTATCTGATCACGCGGGACGGGCGGCGTATCCTCGACATGTATGGCGGTCATGCGGTGGCCTGCCTGGGCTATGGCCACCCCGGGTTGACCGCGGCGATCAGGGAGCAGGCCGGCCGCTTGCTGTTCCAGAGCAACGTGGTGCCCATGGAGATCCGGGCCCGGGCCGCCCGGGCGCTGGCCGGGTTCGCGCCGCCAGGCCTGGAGCGGGTGTTCCTGGTCAACAGCGGCGCCGAAGCCAACGAGAACGCCCTCAAAATCGCCTGTCAGCGCACCGGTCGCAGTCGCATCGTCGCCCTGGAGGGCGGCTTCCATGGACGCAGCGGCGCCTGCGGCGCGGTGACCTGGGGCGCGGCCGGACGCTGGTACGGCTTTCCGCGGACTCCGTTCGAGGTCAGCTTTGTCTCCCGCGAGGACCCGGCAGCGCTGGCCGGAGCCATGGCCGACGACGTCGCCGCGGTCATCATCGAACCGATCCAGGGCGTCGCCGGCGCGGTCGACATCGACCATGGGTTCCTGCGCGCGGCCCGGGAACGCTGCACCGAACACGGCAGCCTGCTCATCCTGGATGAAGTGCAGTGCGGGGTGGGCCGCAGCGGCTATCCGTTCGCCGCCGATGCCGCCGGCGTGACGCCGGATCTGCTGACCACCGCCAAAGGTCTGGCCGGCGGCCTGCCGGCCGGTGCGGTCATCATGGGTGACGCCATCGCCGACGATCTGGCTTCCGGCGAGCTCGGCACCACCTTCGGCGGCGGCCCGCTGGCCTGCGCGGCCATCGAGGCGGTGATCCGTGCCATCCAGAAGGAGCACCTGTTGGAGAACGTGCGGCGGCTTTCCGCGCGCCTTCGGCAGGAGTGCCTGACGGGGCCGGTCACTGCCGTCCAGGGCGCGGGGTTCCTGCTCGGGCTGCGTACCCGACAACCGGCCGCGCAAATCCGTGACGTGCTGCTGGAACGCGATATCCTGACCGGCACCAGCGGCGATCCCCACATCCTGCGCCTGTTGCCACCCCTGGTGCTGGAAGACACCCACGTGGACCAACTGGTCCAGATCCTGACGGAGATCCAAGCTTGAAAAATTTCCTCGATCTCGCCGACCTCGACCAAACGGAGATCCGTTCGCTGCTGGCGCTGGCGACCGGTCTGGAACACAGTCCACAACCGCAGGCATTGGCCGGTCGCGTGCTGGGGCTGATGTTCATGAATCCGTCTCTGCGCACACTCGCTTCATTCCAGGCCGGCATGGCCCGTCTGGGCGGCAACAGCTTCGTCATCTCCACCGGATCGAGTTGGCAGCTGGAATACCGGGACGGCGTGCCCATGACCGGCGAGGCCGCCGAACACATCCGCGAAGCCGTACCGGTACTGGCCACGTATGCCGACGTGCTCGGCGTCCGCGCCTTCGCCCAGGGGCAGACCCTGGAAGAAGATCTGGCCGAACCCGTATTCGAATCGCTGGCCGAATTGTGCCCCGTGCCGCTGATCAACATGGAATCGGCGACCAACCATCCCTGCCAGGCACTGGGCGACTGGAAGACCCTGGACGATCTGGACGTGCCGGCCACCGGTGGCAAATTCGTGCTGTCCTGGGCGAACCATCCCAAACCTCTGCCCCTGGCGGTCCCGTCCGCCGTGGTGCATATGGCCGCGCTGCGGGGCATGGACGTCACGGTGCTGCGGCCGGAAGGTTTCGAACTGCCCGAACCGATCATGGCCCGGGCCCGCGCAGCGGCAGCGGCCAGCGGCGGACGGGTCGACGAGACCGACGATCGGGAGGCGGCGATGGACGGTGCGCAGGTGCTATACGCAAAGTCATGGGGCTGCACCTCGGACTATGGCGACGCCCGGGCCGACGCAGCGCTGCGGGAACGCTACGCGGACTGGACCGTTCGGGAGGATTGGTTCGGGCCCGCCGACGGGAACTGTTATTTCATGCACTGCCTGCCGGTTCGGCGGGAAGTGGTAGTGGCCGGGGACGTGCTGGAGGGACCGCGCAGCCGCGTGATCCCCCAGGCACGCAACCGGATGTATGCGCAGATGGCGGTGCTTCACCGCCTGTTGAGCAGGAGCAATCCGACGTGAAAACCCGGGGTGAACGGGCCATCGTGGTGGCGGCGCTGAAGGACGCGGTGCCGTATATCCGCATGTTCAAACACAAGGTCTTCGTCATCAAATGCGGCGGCGCGGTGTTCGCCGACGAGGAGGCCACCCGCCATCTGGTCGAGCAGGTCGGGCTGCTGCACGAGCTGGGAATCAAGGTAGTGCTGGTCCACGGCGGCGGACCCCAATCTACCCGTCTGGCCGAAGCGCTGGGCGTACCCGCCCGGTTCGTGGAAGGCCGCCGGGTGACCGACGCCGGCGCCCTGGAAGTCTCGACCATGGTCCTCAACGGCCTGGTGAACACGCGTATCCTCGCCGCCTGCCGCGATCTGGGGCTGCAGGCCGTGGGCATGAGCGGCGTCGACGCGGGGCTGATCAAGGCCACGCGCCGGCCGCCGGTGGATCTGCCCGGATCCGGCGACGAACAGGTGGACTACGGGTTCGTGGGCGACATCGAACTGGTCTCCAGCGAAGTCCTGCAACGGCAGCTGGATGCGGGATTCCTGCCGGTCATCAGTCCGCTCTCGGCCGACGACTCCGGCATACTGCTGAATATCAATGCCGATACTGTCGCCGCAGCGCTGGCTGCCGCCCTGGGTGCGGAGAAACTGATCCTGGCCACCGGTGCGGCCGGCATCCTCGAGGACCCCGACGATCCGGACTCGCTGATCTCGTTCGTGGATCTGGCCGGTCTCGAGCGTCTGCGCAAGGCCGGCAAGCTCGCCGCCGGCATGGGTCCGAAGGCGGATGCCATCGAGGCGGCCGTGCGCGGCGGCGTACGCCGGGTCCACGTGGTCTCCCACGACCTGGCGGACAGCCTGCTGCTGGAAGTCTTTACTAACGAAGGCACCGGCACCCTGGTCGTTGACGACATCGAGAGCCTCACGCCGGCGGAACAGAATGCCGGCAGCCAGGCCTGAGCCGATAGAATCTTGCCTCCGCATACGAAACCGCAGGCCGGGTAAGGGACCATGAGCAGACTTTGGGACAAGGGCGATCCTCTCGACCAGGGCGTGCTGGAATTCACCGCCGGCGAGGATCATCTGCTGGACAACCGGCTGGTGCCCTACGACGCCCGCGCCTCTATCGCCCATGCGGAGATGCTCGCCGCCAACGGTCTGCTGGAACAGCGGCATCTGGGTCAGATCCGGGATGGACTCACCGAGCTGGCCGCTGAACACGCTGCCGGCGCCTGGCGCGTCAGCCTGGAGGAAGAAGACGTCCACACGGCGCTGGAGACGCGCCTGTCGGGTCGGGCCCCCGAGGCCGGCCCGCGCCTGCATCTGGGCCGCTCGCGAAATGATCAGGTGCTGGCTGCGCTGCGGCTATACCTCAAGGATGTCTGCGGACAGCTCCATGACGGCGCCGGGACGGTCGCCGCGGCCCTCGACGCCCTCGCGGACCGGGAGCGGGATACGCGGCTGCCCGGGTATACCCACCTGCAGCCGGCCATGCCCAGTTCGGTGCCCCTTTGGGCCGGCGCCTATGCCAGCGAGCTCCGGGACGACGCCGCCGGTCTGCTCGCTGCCCGCCGGCGCGTAGACAAGAACCCGCTGGGCTCTGCCGCCGGTTACGGCGCGCCGAGCCTGCCGCTGGATCGGGAGTTTACCCGCGAGCGTCTGGGGTTCGCCGAGATCCATGAACCGGTCACGGCGGTGCAGCTCTCGCGCGGCAAGGGCGAGGCCCAGCTGGTGTTCGAGATCCATCTGCTGATGTCGGATCTGAGCCGGCTGGCGTCGGACCTGATCCTGTTCTGCACCCAGGAATTCAGCTTCGTGTCCCTGCCGTCGAGCATGACCACCGGCTCATCGATCATGCCGCAAAAACGCAATCCGGATGTGTTCGAGCTGATCCGCGGGCGTACCGCCACGTCCCTGTCCTGTCTGACCGAGGTCTTGAGTATCGGCGCCAAGCTGCCGTCGGGTTATCACCGGGATCTCCAGCTGATCAAGGCGCCTCTCTTCCGGGCCATCGATCTTGCCAATGAGGTGCTCGGCGTGCTCGTGAACGCGATTCCGGAGATCCGCTTCATCCCGGAGAATATCGCCATGGAAGAGAGCCTGTACGCCACCGAAGAAGCGTATCGGATCGCTGTCGACGAAGGTGTGCCGTTCCGCGATGCCTATCGCCGGGTGGGCGCCCGATTCGGCCCCAAGAAAGACTGATCGCGAGCGGGGGGATAGCCGATGGCCATCTGGTTTCACACGCCGGGGCTTGATTACCTGAACAGCCTCAACCGGGACACCATCCACGAGGTGCTCGGCATCCGGTTTACGGATATCGGCGACGACTTCATCGAGGCGCGCATGCCGGTCGATCCACGCACGCACCAGCCTCATGGCCTGCTGCACGGGGGCGCGTCGGTGGTCCTCGCCGAGAGCCTCGGCAGCACTGGCGCCACCCTGTGTGTGGACAACCAGCGGTTCTTCTGCGTCGGCCAGGAGATCAACGCCAACCACGTCCGCGGGGTGCGCCATGGCGAGGTCACGGGCCGCGCCGAACCCATCCACCTGGGCCGGCGCAGCCAGGTCTGGAGCATCCGCATCGAGGATGACCAGCACCATCTCGTCTGCATCTCCCGTCTCACCCTCGCGGTGCTGGCCCGGGACGCCGCACCGCCCGCGTGAGTCTCGGACCCGAACACTGGGAGAGTCTCTATCTGGAGGGGCGTACTCCCTGGGACGCCGGTGGCGTGCCCCGGGAGATGGAGGACTATCTGGCCGCGCATCCGCCCGGCGTGCGCGCCCTGGTGCCGGGCTGCGGCTCGGCCTATGAGGCGGGCCGTCTGGCGAACTCTGGCTGCCAGGTGCTGGCCGTGGACTTCAGCCCGGCGGCGGTGGCCCGCGCACGCGCCGTCACCGCGGGCACCGGAGCGGTCATCCTGGAAGCGGATTTCTTCGAGCTGGCCGGACGCCGCTACGACCTGATCTACGAACGTGCCTTCATGTGCGCGCTGTCGCCGGACCGGCGCCCGGACTGGGCGCGACAATGCGCACGTCTGCTGGCGGCGGGCGGACATCTGGCGGGGCTGTTCTTTACTGACCCGGACGCCACGGACGGGCCTCCTTTCGGGATCGGCGGCGAGCAGCTGGAGAGCCTGCTCCGGCCCTGGTTCCGCCGGATCGAGGATCGGCCGTCCTCCGGCTCTTTGCCGGTGTTCGTCGGCCGCGAACGCTGGCAGCTGTGGCAACGGAACGAAGCCGCCGCCGACTGATGCGGGGGTTATACTGGGACGCTACGATCCGGCCGGTGGAATCCATGCGCAGTCTGTTGCTCGTCGCCTTCCTGTCTCTGACCGCCTGCGGACAGCCCGGCGATCTGTATCTGCCCGAACCCGAAACCGGGACGCCGGTGCCCGAAGTCCCGCCCGAACCGGAGTTCGATCCTCTGGACGAGGCCGGAGCCGATGAGCCGGAGGACGAACCCGAGGGTGCGGAGTCCGTGGACGATGACGAAGCCGGATCCGGCCCCTAGGCTCCCGGCGCAGGCAACAAAAGCTCATGGCCAGCCGCACCGATGCCGACACCCTGATCCTGGTCGACGGTTCCTCCTATCTGTATCGCGCTTTCCACGCGATGCCGCCCCTGAGCAATCGTGAGGGCCAGCCCACCGGCGCCATCCTCGGCGTCCTCAACATGCTCCACAAGCTGGTCAAGGAGCATCAGCCCGCGCGCATGGCCGTGGTGTTCGACGCCCCTGGCAAGACCTTCCGGGACGAGCTGTTCGACGAATACAAGGCCAATCGGCCACCGATGCCGGACGAGCTGCGCGAACAGATCGATCCGCTGCTGGAAGCCATCGAGGCGCTGGGTCTGCCGCTGTTGCGGATCACCGGTGTCGAAGCCGACGATGTGATCGGCACACTCGCCCGGCGCGCCGAAGGCCCGGTCCTGGTCTCGACCGGAGACAAGGACATGGCGCAGCTGGTGGACGCGCGGATCACGCTGGTCAACACCATGACCGATGTGGAACTGGACGAGAGCGGGGTCGAGGAAAAATTCGGCGTCCGGCCGGACCAGATCATCGACTATCTGGCGTTGATCGGGGACAGCTCCGACAACATCCCGGGCGTGCCGAAGGTCGGGCCGAAGACCGCCGCCAAATGGCTGGGCAGCTACGGCTCCATCGGGGGGATCAGGGAACACGCCGACGAGATCGGCGGCAAAGTCGGCGAAAGCCTGCGCGCCCACCTGGATCAGCTCGAACTCTCGCAGAAGCTGGCCACCATCGCCTGCGATGTGGAGCTGGATCTGGAGCCGGAAGATCTGGCGCGCAGGACGCCCGATACCGCAAACCTGAGGCGGATCTACCAGGCTCTCGAGCTCAACTCGCTGCTGCGCCAGCTGCCGGACGCGGAGAAAGACGCAGAAAGCGGCGATGATCCTGACCCCCCTGCGGGCCAGTCAGATGCCCGGTACGAGACCGTGCTGGAAAAAAAGGGCCTGGACGCCTGGCTGAAAGCCCTGGCCGGGGCAGATTCGTTCGCCTTCGACACCGAGACGGACAGTCTCGACTACATGCGGGCCCGCATCGTGGGCGTCTCCTTCGCCGTCGAGCCCGGGCATGCCGCCTACGTGCCGCTGGCCCACGACTATCCGGGCGCGCCGGATCAGCTGGATCGCGACGCGGTCTTGAAGCGCCTGCGCCCGCTGCTGGAGGACCCGAAGCGCGGCAAGATCGGCCACCACATCAAGTACGATGCCCACGTGCTGGCCAACCACGGCATCGAACTGGCCGGGGTCCGGCACGACACGATGCTGGAGTCCTACGTCCTCAACAGCACCGCGACCCGCCACGATATGGACTCGGTGGCGATGCAGTATCTGGGCGTCAAGACGACCCATTTCGAAGAGGTGGCCGGGAAGGGCGCCAAACAGCTGAGCTTCAACCAGGTGGACCTGGAGCAGGCCGGCCCCTACGCCGCGGAGGACGCGGATGTGACCCTGCGCCTGCACCGGAAGATGTATCCGGAGCTCGAAAAGACCGGCCGTCTGGCGGAAGTCTACGGCGACATCGAGATGCCGCTGGTGCCGATCCTGACCGCCATGGAGCACCTTGGCGTGAGGCTGGACGTAGCCATGCTGGAGAAGCAGAGCCGGGAGCTGGCCACGGAGATGCACAGGCTGGAGCAGAGCGCTCATGAGGCCGCGGGGGGTCCCTTCAATCTGGGCTCGCCCAAGCAACTGCAGGAAATTCTGTTCGAGCGGCTGGAGCTGCCAGTGGTCCGCAAGACCCCCAAGGGCCAGCCCTCCACCGCCGAGGACGTGCTCGCCGAGCTGGCGGACCAGCATGATCTCCCGCGGCTGATCCTCGAACACAGGGAGCTGTCCAAGCTGCGCTCAACCTACACCGAGAAGCTGCCGAAACAGGTCAACCCGGAGACCGGCCGGGTACACACCTCCTACCATCAGGCGGTGGCCGCCACGGGACGACTCTCTTCGTCGGATCCCAATCTGCAGAACATCCCGGTGCGCACGCCCCAGGGCCGGCGCATCCGCCAGGCCTTCGTGGCGGAACCCGGCCACGTGCTGCTGGCGGCGGATTATTCCCAGATCGAGTTGCGGATCATGGCGCATCTTTCCGGCGACGAGGGCCTGGTCGAAGCCTTCCGGGCCGACGCGGACATCCACCGGGCTACCGCCGCGGAAGTGTTCGGCGTGGCCCAGAGCAAGGTCAGCGCGGCGCAGCGACGCTCCGCCAAAGCGATCAATTTCGGCCTGATCTACGGCATGTCCGCCTACGGCCTGGCGCGCCAGCTCGGCATCGAACGCGGCGAGGCCCAGAGCTACGTGGACCTGTATTTCGAGCGGTATCCGGGGGTCAAGACATATATGGACCGGACCCGGGAACAGGCCCGGGAGCAGGGGTATGTGGAGACCGTCTTCGGCCGCCGGCTGTATCTGCCGGAAATACGCGCCCGTAATCCCCAGCGGCGGCAGTATGCCGAGCGCAGCGCCATCAACGCGCCGATGCAGGGCACCGCCGCCGATATCATCAAGCTGGCGATGATCGCGGTGGACCGGTACCTGGCGAAGAGCCGCTCGGGGGCGCGGATGATCATGCAGGTCCACGACGAGCTCGTGCTGGAGGTGCCCTCGGGCAAGATCCGCACGGTGGAAAAGGCCGTGGTGGACTGTATGGCCAGCGCCGCCGAATTGTCGGTCCCGCTCAAGGTGGATACCGGCCGCGGAGACAACTGGGACCAAGCCCACTAGGTCTGTCGGAAGGTCGCCTCACCGACGGAACTCGCCCGGGTCCGGACGGTCTATTGTTCCGAGCGCTATCGAGACGCTCGCCCGCTTCCTCCCTGAGCGGGCCAGCAGCCCGGCGACCCCCCGCCGGTTGCGACGCTTGGCCCCGGGATCGCCGGATTCAGCCGGTCCCGGGGCTTTTCTTTGCGCATCCATGGGCCCCGGCGGATTTCCCGCCGGACAACATGGCCGTGAGCACTTCCCGGGCCTCGTCCACGCCCAGACCCTTCGGCGCGGAGAAAAGCTGCACCGAGGCGGTATCGCCCAGGCTCCTGCGTGTCGCCTGCAACGCCGCGGCCGCCTTGCCCCGGGAGAGCTTGTCGGCTTTGGTCAGCAGGACATGGACCGGGCACGCCACGGCGGCCGCCATGGCCAGCATCTGGCGATCCACATCGGTGAGAGGCCGCCGGCAATCCATGATCACAAACAGACCGCTCAGGGCCTCGCGGCCTGAGAAATACGCCTCCATCAGGTGCCGCCAATGGCGGCGCATGGCCTCGGGGACTTTGGCGAACCCGTAGCCGGGCAGATCCACCAGTCTCCGATCTCCGTCGAGCCCGAAAAAGTTGATCAACTGGGTGCGCCCCGGGGTCTTGCTGGTCCGGGCCAGGCTGCGGCGTCCCGTGATGGCGTTAATGGCGCTGGATTTTCCCGCATTGGAGCGGCCGGCGAACGCCACTTCCCGGCCCGTATCGGGCAGGAATTGGGCCGCCCGGTTGGCGCTGGTGAGGAATCGCACGTCGGAGAATGCGGACATGGCTGACATAGGTGGACGCCGGAGTGTCCCGGTAGTGTAAAATTGTCGGCTGTTATCGCCCGCGCGCAGTCTAGCATGGGGGTCTGCCGCCCCCCGCGGCCATGGCCGCACCGGATATGCGCAGCGAAATGCCGGAGTCTACCGATGATCAAGAGATTTTCTGCCGTCGCTCTGCTGTCCCTGATCCTGGGTAGCGCTGGCACCGCCATGGCCGAGGGTTCGGCCGAAGCCGGCCAGGCGAAGTCGGCGGTGTGCGCCGCCTGCCATGGCATCGACGGTAACAGCGTCAATCCTGAATGGCCCTCGCTGGCGGGTCAGCACGCAGCCTATATCGTCTCTCAGATCGGCGCCTACAAGTCGGGAGACCGGCAGAATGCCCTGATGAACGCTCAGGCCGCCGCGCTGTCCGATGAAGACACCGCGGATTTGGCCGCCTATTTTTCCATCCAGACCCTGATGCCCAAGGAAGCCGACCCGAAACTGGTGAGCCGGGGAGAGCAGATCTACCGCGGGGGTGATCCCGAGCGCGGCATCGCAGCCTGCATCGCCTGCCACGGTCCCGGCGGTGTCGGGAACCCGCTGGCCGGCTATCCGTCGGTGGCGGGCCAGCACGCGACTTATCTGGCCAACCAGTTGCGGTTGTACGCCAGCGGCGAGCGCCGGTCCGATCCCAACCAGATGATGAGGAACATCGCCCGCCGCATGACCGAAGACGACATCCGCTCGGTGACCTCGTATATGCAGGGCCTGCGCTAGGCGCGACACCGACCAGCACCCCGTTTCAATGGAGAACCCGATGACCAGACTGGCCGCCATCGTCCTTGTCCTGTTTGCCCTCACCGGTTGTGGCAGGGAGGAGACTCAGGCTCCCGTACCGGCCGCCGAGACCGAGACCACGGTGGAGACGACCGAGGAGACCATCGTCGAGCAACCGGCGCCGACGCAAGCCATCGTGGATGAGACCGTGGCTGAAGAGACCATGGTGGACGAGGAGATCGTCCCCGAGGAAGACGTGGCCCCGGTAGTCGCCAAGCCTTCGATCCCCAAAGCGCTCGAACGCTATCAGGAAGGCCGCCATTACACGACTCTGCCGGTAGCGCAGCCCACGCGGGCCGGGCCGGGGCAGGTCGAGGTCGCCGAGGTGTTCTGGTATGGCTGCCCCCATTGCTACACCCTGGAGCCGTTTATCCAGGAATGGCGTCTCAACGGCATGCCCGATGACACCATCTTCGTCCAGATCCCGGCCGCGCTCAACGCGAACTGGCAGGTCCACGCGCGCTTGTTCTACACCGCGGAGGCTCTCGGCATCCTCGAGCAGGTTCACCCCGCCATATTCCGCGAGATCCACGTCAACCGGAACATGCTCAACACCCGGGAGCGCCTGATCGAGTTCTTCGCCCGCTTCGGCATCTCCGAGCAGGACTTTCTGGCCGCCTGGGATTCCTTCGCGGTGCAGACCAACCTGCGCCGGGCAGATGCCCAGGTGAGGCGTTTCCGCCTCAGCGGCGTGCCGGCCGTCGTGGTCAACGGCAAGTACGTGACCGGCGCCGATCTGGCGGGCGGCAACCAGCAATTGCTCGACGTGATCAATTTCCTGGTGGCGAAGGAAAAGCGGGGCGGCTGACAGCCGGCCCCTCGAGTCCGGCCGCCGTCAGACCGTCGACGACCCATGACCTGCACAGGGCCCGCGCCGGGCCACCTGTGAGACGCGGCGCCAGGAATCCGGAGAACCCATGAATCAGCCAGGCAGCCCGAGGAGGATCGCCGTCGTCGGCGGCGGCCTGAGCGGACTGGCGACGGCCTGGAGGCTGGGTCAGGCCGGGGCCGACGTGACCGTGATCGAAAAGTCCGGGCGCACCGGTGGTGTCATCCGCACCGAGCGGAGACAAGGCTTCCTGTGCGAGGCCGGACCCAATTCCATGCTGATGAAGAGCCAGCAGGCGGAAGATTTCCTCGACGATCTGGGTCTGACCGGAGACATCGTCGACGCTAACCCCGTCGCCAACAAGCGGTTCCTGGTCAAGAACGGCCGCGTGGTGCCCCTGCCCATGTCCATGGGCGGCGGTATCACCACCCCGCTCTACACGCTGGGCGGCAAATTCCGGCTGCTGGCCGAGCCCTTCATCAAGCCCGCCCCGGCCGACGCGGACCAGAGCGTCGCCGGATTCGTCAGCCGGCGCATGGGCCGCCAGTTCCTCGACTACGGCATCGCGGCCCTGGTCTCGGGCATCTTCGCCGGCGATCCGGAGAAGCTGTCCATCCGCTACGCGTTCCCGAAAGTATGGAATCTGGAGGCCCGATATGGCTCCCTCATAGGCGGCGCCATCAAGCTCCGGAAGGAACGCAAACGGCGCGGTGAAGTCGCCTACAAGCCACGCATGATGTCCTTCCCTGACGGCACCGAGACCCTGACCCGGCGGCTCGCGGAAACAGCGCGGGCAGATATCCGCACCAGCGCCGAACCCACATCGCTGGCGCGGGCGGAAGCCGGCTGGGAGATCCGCTGGCGCGAGCCGGATGGGGAGCACACCGGATGTTTCGATGAGCTGGTCATATCGGTGCCGGCCCACACGAACCCCGAACTGCCCTGGCAGGAGGCCGTCGCCGCGGACATGGCGCGGATTCCGACCCTCTACTACCCGCCGGTCACCACCCTGGTCCTTGGCTATCGCCGTGAGCAGGTGGAGCATCCGCTGGATGGATTCGGCGTGCTGATCCCGCTGGTAGAGAACCGCCGCGTTCTCGGCGCTATCTTCTCGTCCACGATCTTCCCCGGCCGCGCGCCCGAAGGGCACGTGGCGCTGATGATCTTCATGGGCGGCGCCACGATGCCGGATTCCGCCCGATCCAGCGAATCGGAGGCGGTTACCCTGGCCACGGGCCAGCTCGCCGATCTGCTGGGAATCCGGGGCGAGCCGGTGTTTACCAGCGCCACCCACTGGCCGCTGGCGATCCCCCAATACAATGTCGGTCACGGCGATTTCCTCGCCGGGCTGGAACGGGTGGAGCAGCGCTGGCAGGGTCT
>CBDTYJ010000011.1:0-22678 GCA_965364575.1 uncultured Gammaproteobacteria bacterium | reverse complement strand
CAGGCTCTGGCCGAAGAGTGCGAGAAACTCGGCGCCGAAGCCCTCGCCGTGCCCACGGACGTGACCGACCCGGCCCAATGCGATGCCATGGTCGCCAGCGCAGCGGAACGTTTCGGTGGCGTGGATATCCTGATCCTCAATGCCGGCGCCACCATGTGGTCGCGGTTCGACGAACTGGAGGATCTCTCCATCCTCGAGCGCATCATGGCGGTGAATTATTTCGGTGCCGTCTATTGCACCCGCGCCGCCCTCCCCTGGCTGAAACGCTCCCGGGGACAGATCGTGGCGGTGGCCAGCGTGGCGGGTCTTACCGGCGTGCCGGCGCGCTCCGGCTATTGCGCCACCAAACACGCCATGATCGGATTCTTCGATTCGCTGCGGATCGAGCTCGCCGACGATGGGGTGGCGGTCACCGTGATCGCGCCGGATTTCGTGGTCAGCGAAATCCACCGTCGAGCGCTGGGCCCGGATGGCAGACCCCTGGGGGAGACGCCGATGCAGGAATCGAAGATCATGACGGCCGAGCGCTGCGCGGAACTGATCGTGGAGGCCACCGTGCGTCGCAAACGCCTGTTGATCACCTCGAGCCGGGGCCGGCTGGGCCGCTGGATCAAGCTCATCTGGCCGGGCCTGATCGACCGTATCGCGCGCCGCGCCATCGAGCAGCGACACTGAGCGCCCCGCAGGCGACCACGGGCTTGCGCGGCCGGCCGCGCCGGACCCTGCTCAATCCTCCTGCTGCAGATCGTGCAGCAACCAGTCGAACAACCGGTTGATCTCGAACACGCGGTCCGTGAGCCGATGATCGCCGTCGATGACGTGCAGTTCTGCGCGGTGTTCGGTGGCCCAGCGGATGCTGTTCGCCACCGGCACCACGTCGTCCCGCCAGCCGTGGACGACGCTGATGCGGGCCGCCCGCGGCGTCGGCGTCAGCGGCTCATAGCCGGGCATATAGAACGCCGGCGCGATCAGGAACAGACCTTCCACCCGCAACTGCGCCGAGGCGGTAGCCGCCACGTGTCCGCCCATGCTCGAGCCGACCAGGACCAGCCGCTGATCGAGATCGCGACAATGCCCGATCAACCGCTCCACCCGGTCGCCCGGCTGATCCAGACCGCGATAGTCCAGGGATTCGACCTCGCAGCCCCGGTCCCGGGCCAGGTCGGCCATGGCCGAGATCTTGGTGCCCCAGGGGCCGCTCTCCTGGCCATGAGAAAAACATACGTAAAAGTCTTCCGCCGCCATAATCTCCTTCCGGGCAACGCTGCCGCCGTCGATGCCGCACCGGTTTCCCGGCGCTCCATTGTCTGACGACCGGACCGTTACAGGTCCGGTGGTCCCCACAGCAGCGCGTCCAAAGACGGCTGCCAGCCGAATCGGGCCAGATCGATGGCGCCATCCGTGAACACCACCCCTTCTTCTTCGAGCCGCGCCCGCTGCAACCGGCCGGAATCGCTGGCGGCGGGCAGCGAGATCCGGCCCTGGGCGTTGACCACCCGGTGCCAGGGCACGTCGCTGCCCTCGGGCAGATGGCGCAGCGCCTGCCCCACCAATCGCGCCCGGCGACCCAGGCCGGCCTCCTTCGCCACCTGGCCGTAGGTGGCGACCGCGCCGTGAGGGATGCGGCGGACGGTGCGCAGGATACGCGCGCTGTGCCGGCCCGCCATGACTCAGGCCCGCGCGGATCCGAGCCGCTGCTTCAGCTCGGTCCTGGCCTGGCGCAGGATCGAGTCCCGATCGACGCTCTCGAGGATCTCGGCCACCACTGCCTGGGGACCCGCCGGACCCCAGGATTTGCCGAGCGCGAAATAACGCTCGGCGGCGCGGCCGACGACGTAGGTGCTGTAATACGCGACCGCCCCCTGGGCGCCGCCGGTCAGCAAAACCGAGAGTCCCCCCGTGCCGGCCTTCAGCGCCGACGAAATGAGGTGCAGCACCCATACCGTGCCCATCAGGGCCGCCAGCTGGGTGACGATGACGGAGACCAGCGAGCCCGCCTCGCGGCGGCTAAGCGGCAGGCCGTAGACCCGTGACAGATGGACGATCATACCGCCGTCGATGGCTGCGGCGGCGAACAGGTCCGCGATCGGGACAGGATTGAAAGCCACCGCGACGCCCTTGGCCACGCAATAGGTCCGCACCAGCTTCTCCGCCACCTGCCGGCGAGCCTCCACCACCCGGCTGCCGATGGCGTCGCTGAGCTGGCCGGCGAACAGGCTGGCGTTGATCGCCGCCAGGCTCTTGCCCTCCCGTTCCAGGATGTCCCACAGCCTCAGCCGCAGGGCCTGGACATCGGCCGCGGATGCGCCACGGGACCCGGGACGCGCGCTGACCGGGATGATGTCGCGGGGCGCGACGATCCCGTCCAGGTGTTCGGCCAGCCGGGTTTCGAGTTGGGCGATCTCGGCCTCGTCATATCGGTCGGATTTGTTGAGCACCACCAGCATCGGCCGTCCCGCCGCGGCCAGTTCGGTCATCGCCGCCCGCTCGACCGCGGTGAGATCGGCCTCGACCACGAACAGCAACAGATCCGAACGCAGCGCCGTCTCCCGGGCCGCTCGCTCCCGCTCCTCGCCGTCGATCTCGTCGATGCCCGGGGTATCGATCAGGAAGACCCCGCCGCTGCGTTCCTCACGCCAGCTGGCATAGCCGGCTTCCCGGGTCTCTCCGTGGAGCGGGCTGACCGAGAAACGCTCCTCGCCCAGCAGAGCATTGAGCAGGGAGGACTTGCCGACGCCGACCCGCCCGAATACCGCTATATGCACATGGCCATGTTCGAGTTTGTCCAGCATCCGGCGCAGATCCTCGTAATCCCGGGCGAGCTGCTCGCGCACCGAAGGCGGTACGCGCGGATCGTCCAGCAGACCGCTCAGGCTCTGCCGGGCGAGTGCCAGATGGGTGTCGCCATCGTCGGCGTCAGCCTCACTGATCGCGGCTGGCGCCCTTCTCTTCCAGAACCAGTTTCGCCATCCGGATTGTCCGCGCCCGAAGATCTTCACCCAGGTTCTCCCGGAATTTCCGCGCCGCCGCCGCGGGCCGCAATTCACCGCCGTCGTCCAGGGCCTGGGCCAGTCCGCGCCCGAGGGCGTCGAAGATCAGTCCATAGGCCACCGCATGGGTCAGACCCCCGGCAATGGTACCGACTCCGGGGAATGCCTTCAGGCCGTTGCCGGCCACCGCGAGCAGGATCGGCAGGGTGCGCCCCACGTAGCCCTGGCTCAGGCGCAGCAGACGGTCGATGTCGATGTCCCGCGCCGGCACATCGTAGAGCGCACACATCTCCTTCACCAGCGCGGTGCCCAGATAGCCCTGGATCAGGATATCGGTACCCGGGCTGACGGCCGCCACCGCCCCGACCACCGCTTTCCGGGTATAGCCACGGACCAGTTCCTCGCTGCGCCGCCGGCGGCGCTCGGCCGCCGCGGCATCCAGCTGGGTGGCCACCACCGAAAACACGGCCGCATCGCGCAGCGCCTCGAGGGCGTCCGGGCTGCGCTCCACCATCCGCTGGACCTGGGCAGCCAGGTCCTCAACCCCCTCGCCGCCGGACCGGGCCGAGACCACGACCACGGCGGATTCGTCCGCCCCGGCCTCGCTCAACCGCTGCCGCAGACGCTTCTCCAGTAATTCGATCTCATCGGCCGAATAACGGTCGCCCTTGTTCAGGGCGAGCACGATCGGCTTGTCCAGCGCCGCGAGCGCAACCAGCTCTTCATATTGCTCGCGGCTGAGATCGCTGTCGCAGGTGTAGATGACGACGTGGGCACGTACTGCTTCCGCCATCGCGGCCGTCTCCGCTTCGCTGCCCGGTGCGGCGGTGCCGGGCACATCCGCGATCACCAGCGTATCGCCACCGGGCGTGCGCCACCGGTAGTGCGCGATGTCCCGGGTGGTGCCGCCGATGACGCCGGTCTCCACCTCCGCGCCGGGCACCAGTTCGCGGATCAGCGAACTCTTGCCGGTACTGATCTGCCCGAACACACACAAGAACAGCTCACCCGCTTCGCGACGCCGGGCCAGCTCCTCGAGTTCGCGTTCCGCCGCGCTCACGTCGATGCCCTCGGCCCGGCCATCGGCGATCCGCTGCTCCAGCGCCTCGCGGCTCGCCGGCACGACAGCCTTTCTCCGATCCGGCTTGCTGCGCCGTGCGGGAAACAGCAGACGCCAGATCAGCCAGCCGCCGATCGCCGACACTGCGGCCAGGAACAGCAACAAGCCGTAGAAGATCGGCGCCGGTCCGGTACGCAGGCGTTCCCAGACCTCGGCCAGGGATCCTGCCAGACCCACGGCGGCGCCGGCGATGCCCAACAGGGTCAGCACCACGCTCAGCGCAAGCAACAGCCTCATGTTACGGGTCAGTCTCAAGGCTGTTCCTCAGCCCGGTACCCGTCACGGGCCCGGGTCATCCAGGCGATCGACGCGGCCGCGACCAGGGGCAGCAAGCGCTCCAACCCGTCTCCCGGGCCGGCCTGGTAGGGCAACCAGTGGAGGAGCGCCGTCAGCCCGAAGCCTGCGGCCATGGAACCGAGCAGCCCGGCGGCGGTGAGACGGACGCCGGCGAGACGCAACACCAGGGCGGGGCCGAAGGCAGAACCGATGGCGTGCCAGGCGAACAGGACCCGGGTGAAGATCTTGTCCGGTACGGCCAGGGCCAGGATCACCGCCAGCACCGAGATGGCCACGACCACAAGGCGCGAACGGAGCAGCGAGACCCGGTGGGTCGCCTCCGGGTCCCCCAGATCGTTGGTGACGGCTGAGGCGGCGACCAGCAACTGGCTGTCAGCCGTGGACATGATGGCCGACAGCACCGCGGCGATCATCACCCCTGCCACCACCGGCGAGATCATCCGGGTGGCCATCTCGAACAGGACATGCTCGGATTCCACCAGGCCGGCGAAGAGCACGCGGCCACACAGCCCGAGCAGCAGCATGCCGCCATAGATCACCACCGCCCAGCTAATGGCGATGACCCGGGCCTGGGCCAGGGCGCGCCGGTCACGCAGCGCCATGAATCGGTTGACGACGTGAGGCTGACCCGGGTAGCCGAGTCCGATACCCAGGGTGCCGAGCACGAAGCCCAGGCCGGCGATCCCCGTGGTCTCGACCTGGCCGCTGGCCGGAATCGTCTGCAGGGACCGGATCAGCACCTGGAAACCCCCCACATGCATGAGGGCGATCACCGGCAGGACGATGGCGGTCAGGGCCATCAGCAGACCCTGCAGCGTGTCGGTCACGCTGACCGCCCAGAAACCGCCGAGGAGCGTATAGGCGAGTACCACGCCCGCGCCGATCGTTATGGCGGTAGAGGCACGCAGATCGAAACTGGTGGCGAAAGCCGCCCCGGCAGCCTCGAACTGTGCGGCGATGTAGAACACGAACGAGAACAGGACGATACCGGCTCCCAGCGCGAGCACCGCCCGGCGGCCGCCGGGCTCCACCGAGGCGGCCAGAAACTCGGTCAGGGTAATGGCGCCATTGTTGCGGCTTTCCCGCATCAGCCTGGGCGCGACGTAGACCCAGTTGATCAGGAAGCCCGTCAGGGTCGCGGGGAACAGCCACAGGGCCGGCAAGCCCCACAGATAGGCCATTCCGCTGACGCTGAGCAGGGTCCAGGCCGAGGACGAGCTGGCCGATGCGCTGATGGCCGCCACGGTCGGCCCCAGGTGCCGGCCGCCGAGGAAGAAGTCCGTATTGTCGCGGGTCCGCCGCGATGCCCACAGGCCGATCAGGATCAGCACGGCCTTGTAGGCGATCAGCGTAAACAGTATCGACTGGGCCTGGCTCATGGTTGCGGCATCCTCCCGGCCCCGCGGAGTGTAGCACCGTGGCCACCGGCGCCGTCCGGGTACAATGCGCCGTCGAGGGCAGAGAGCGTATGACGCAAGCGGGCATCAAGGATCCTGCCGGCTGGCAGTTTTGGGTCGATCGTGGCGGCACCTTTACCGACGTTGTGGCCAGGCGGCCGGACGGTCGCATCGATGCCCGCAAGCTGCTGTCCGAAAACCCGACCCAATATGACGACGCAGTGGTGGCGGGCATCCGCGCCTGCCTCCGAGCCGCCGGCGAAGATCTGGATACAGGCGCCGCCATCGACGGCATCCGGGTGGGCACGACCGTGGCCACCAATGCCCTGCTGGAACGCCACGGCGAACCGACCCTGTTACTGATCACCCGCGGCTTCGGCGACGCCCTGCGCATCGGCTACCAGCAACGACCGGCCCTGTTCGATCGCCACATCCGCCTGCCGACACCGCTCTATGACGACGTCGTCGAGGTGGATGAACGGCTCGACCCTCGCGGTCGCGTGATCCAGCCGCTCGACGAGATCGGCCTCGCCCGCCTGCTCGAGGATGCCCATGCCGGCGGGCTGCGATCCGTAGCGATCATCTTCCTGCACGGTTACCGGGAACCCCGGCACGAAGCCATGGCAGAGACGCTGGCCCGGCGCGCCGGTTTCACCCAGATCTCGGCCTCCCATCAGGTCGGCGCTCTGGCCAAGCTGGTCGCGAGAGGCGACACCACCGTCGTCGACGCCTATCTATCTCCGGTGCTGCGCCGTTATGTGGACCGCCTGCGGACCGCGCTGCCGGATACGCGCCTGCTGTTTATGCAGAGCAACGGAGGACTGGTCGAAGCGGGCAGCTTCCGTGGCCGGGACAGCATACTGTCCGGGCCGGCCGGCGGCGTCGTGGGGATGGCGGCGACCGCCGAAGCCGCGGGTTTTGACCGCCTGATCGGGTTCGATATGGGTGGCACCTCCACCGATGTGTCCCTCTATGATGGGGCCTTCGAGCGCACCCTCGACAGCGAAGTCGCCGGCGCCCGCATCCAGGCGCCGATGATGCGCATCCACACCGTGGCCGCGGGCGGCGGATCGATACTGAAATTCCTGGACGGCCGTTTTCAGGTCGGACCGGAGTCCGCCGGTGCCGATCCGGGTCCCGCGTGTTATCGGCGGGGCGGGCCCCTGACGGTGACCGATGCCAACCTGCGTCTGGGGCGCATCCAGCCCGATCGGTTCCCGCGGGTGTTCGGCGCAAACGGCGATCAGGCGCTGGATCCGGCGGCCACCCGCGATGCCTTCGCGCGACTGGCCCGGCAGATCGAGAACGAGACCGGCCAGCGGTTCAGCGAGGAAGCCATGGCAGAGGGCTATGTGCGGATTGCCGTCGAGCGCATGGCCCAGGCCATCAAACAGATATCGATCCAGCGCGGCTACGACACCGGACGTTTTACCCTGTGCTGCTTTGGCGGCGCCGCAGGACAACACGCCTGCGCCGTGGCCGACGCCCTGGGTATCCCGGCGGTAATGATCCACCCGCTCTCTGGCGTCCTGTCTGCCTACGGAATGGGTCTGGCGGATCTGCGCGAGATCCGTCAGCAGGCGGTCCAGGCGCCCCTGGATCAGGCCAGCCTCGATGCCCTGGCGCCGCGATTCGAAGCGCTCGAGCAGGACATAAGCCGCAACTTGCGGGATCAGGGTGTCATGCTTGAGCCGGTCTTCCAGCGCTCGCTGCTGATCCGGTTCGAAGGCTCGGATACCCTGCTCGAGGTCCCGCACGGGGACGCGGACACGGTCGCGGCCGGTTTTGACGACCGCCACAGAAACCAGTTCGGATTTCGCGAGGACAAGCCGCGGATGATCGAGGCGATGACCGTGGAAGCGGTGGTGCGGGAGAGCGGCGGTGCGCTGCCGGAATGGGTGACGCCCCGGGTCACAGAGCCGCCGAGGGCAGAGTCCCGGCCGGTATTCATCGACGGCTGCTGGCACGACACACCGATCCATCAACGCCGTCATCTGCTGCCCGGCTTCGATATCCCGGGTCCGGCACTGATCCTCGAAGACAACGCCACAACCCTGGTCGCACCCCACTGGACCGCCTCCATCGACGATGCCCGCAACATGCTCCTGCGCCGGCAGCGGGAATCCGGACCGGCGGCGGCAGGCATAGATATCGACAGACCCGACCCGGTGCTGCTGGAAGTCTTCAACAATCTGTTCATGCACATCGCCGAACAGATGGGCGTGGTGCTGGAGAAGACCGCCCATTCCGTCAATATCAAGGAGCGGCTGGATTTCTCCTGTGCAGTGTTCGACACGGACGGCGGGCTGGTGGCCAACGCACCCCACATGCCGGTGCACCTGGGTTCGATGGGCGAAAGCGTGCGCACCGTTATCCGCCGCTTCGGCGGGCAGATGGAAACCGGCGACAGCTACGTCCTCAACGCCCCCTATGACGGCGGTACGCATCTGCCCGACGTGACCGTGGTCTCGCCATTCTTCGTCGACGGCGAGGACAGTCCCCTGTTCTACGTGGCCGCCCGGGCGCACCACGCCGACATCGGCGGCATCACGCCGGGCTCGATGCCGCCCGACAGCGCACGCATCGAACAGGAGGGCGTGCTGATCGACTGCATGCAGCTGGTCCGGCGCGGGCGATTCCGGGAACACGCCATGCGCGAGGTGCTCGCGGGCGGCCCCTACCCGGCTCGCAACCCGGACCAGAACATCGCCGACCTGCGTGCCCAGCTCGCCGCCACCTCGCGCGGACTCGATGAGCTGGCGCGCATGCTCGGCCAATACGGTGTCGATGTGGTGCGGGCCTATATGGACCATGTCCAGGACAACGCCGAGGAGGCCGTGCGGCGGGCCATCGGCGGGCTCACCAGTGGCAGTTTCCGTTACGAACTGGACAACGGCGAGGCCATCGCGGTGCGGATCGACGTGGACCGGGACGCCCGCAGTGCAGTGATCGACTTCGACGGTACCTCGGCGCAGAGCGCCAGCAACTTCAACGCGCCGCTTGCCGTGTGCCGGGCCGCCGTGCTGTACGTGTTCCGCACGCTGGTGGACCACGATATCCCGTTGAACGAGGGCTGCATGCGGCCGCTGGAGCTGCGGGTGCCGGCCGGCTCCCTGCTGGACCCGCGCCCGCCGGCAGCCGTCGTGGCCGGCAACGTCGAGACCTCACAATGCGTCGTGGATGCCCTCTACGGCGCGCTCGGCGTGCTCGCCGCCGCCCAGGGCACCATGAACAATCTCACCTTCGGCAATGAGCGTTATCAGTATTACGAGACCCTTTGCGGCGGCGCGGGCGCCGGTCCCGACTTCGACGGAGCTTCCGCGGTCCACACCCATATGACCAACTCACGGCTGACCGACCCGGAGATCCTGGAGTGGCGCTATCCGGTGCGTCTGCGCCGGTTCGAAATCCGTCGGGGCTCCGGCGGCGACGGCCGTCATCGGGGCGGTGACGGGGTGCGCCGGGAGATAGAGTTCCTGGAGTCCATGAGCGCAGGCGTGCTCTCCAATCATCGGCGGATACCACCCTTCGGCGTCGCCGGCGGCGAGCCGGGGGCGACCGGCCGCAACCGGATCCGGCGGCGGGACGGACAGGTCGAGGAACTGAGCGCCACCGCGACCCTGAGCGTGGAGGCCGGGGACGTATTGATCATCGAAACGCCCGGCGGTGGCGGTTTTGGACCGGCCGGGGAATAATCGGGCTCTGATTGTTGCAGTGCAGGGCCGAGGCAGTGAGAGACACGCCGCTAAGATTCCCCTACCGGATGTATCTCAAACTCACGCGCCTGCCCCTGGGCCACTGGCTGTTCACCCGCATGGTCTGTTTTCAGGCGCCATATTTCAGCTCCATCCGACCGCTGTTCAAGGATCTGCGGCCCGGTTCGTCCACCGTATTCATGCGCAAGCGGCGGCGGGTGCAGAACCACATCGGCACCGTCCATGCCCTGGCCATGGGCAATCTGTGTGAACTGGCCGCCGGTCTGGTGATGGAGGCCACCCTGCCGACAGACATGCGCTGGATACCGCGCGGCATGAACATCGAATACCTGCGCAAGGCAGAGACCGACGTCACCGCAACCGCATCACTCCCGGAGCAGACCTGGGTAGATGCGAGGGATGTACCCGTCCGGGTCTCGGTCCGGGACGCCGGCGGCGAGGAGGTCGTGAGCGCCGTCATCACCATGTACGTATCGCCGAAGCATTGACCGGAATGTCAGGGATGGACACGGATTATCCATCCACGGCGCGAAATGGCGGGCCGCGTCCCCGGAGCTGTGATCACGCTCACAGACTGCGGCGTCTGCCTGACTTAGAGTCATCCCGGTGGCGCAGATCGACCGCGCCGATTAAGTCAAAACGGGGGACATGGCCTTGGGCAATCGCTGGGATCCATACGACGTCTGGAACCGACTTCTGCATGACAATCCGGTCAGCGTGGAAGATCCTGCCGGCAGCACCGGGGCGATGGACGCCACCACGGCCCGGGATTTCTGGGCCAGCGTGGCTGATTATCCGGATCCCCTGCAGGATGCGTTGTTCGTGATCGCCCATGCCCGCGGGTTCCCGGCCGCCATCGCTGCGCTGGATCAGGCGATACGGGACTCTCTCCGGGCGGCGGCTTCGGAAACCACCCGCAAGGACGTCCCGCCTCGCTACCTCACCCCGCGGGTGCGCACGCCGGATTTCGACACCACCGACGTCTTTCACCCCGACGCGTTCGTCTCCCAGGCCAGCTAGCCGGCCTCACCCGGGCTCTGTTCCGGCGCGCACGCGGCCAGAGCCAGCCACCTTGCTGCCCGTCGCCGATCCGGATCGGTGACTGTCGCCGTCTTTCTCAATGACTCCCGCCACAATGCCGGCAGACCGTGATAGTCCGCACCACCCGCCACCAAAGCCAGATACCAATCATAGGGCCGCAGACCGTCATCGACCCAATCCGGGTGCGCGCGGTAGGTCCAGGCTTCGATCCGGCTCGATCCCATGCTGACGCGCACCGTCACCGCCTCGTAGCCGCGCCCCGCCCCCTCGGCCTCGTCCAGGGCCGCCCGCTCGACTTCCCGGATGCGGTAGACCACACCGTGGACCACATCCCGGCGGCACCCGGTGGCGAGCACGTTGCACTTGCCGGAGAGATCGCCGGCGACGCGGCTGCGCTTGTGGAAACGCAATACGTGCCGATCGAGGCGGGCGACACCGAGCGGCTCGCAGGAGGGGGTGCGCTCGGCCAGGCGCAGGGGATGCATGTTCGAGCCGTAGGCGAAGTAAAGGAAGTGTCTGCTCAACAGGGATCAGCCCAGGACCGTCTCGCGGGCGCCGGTGCGCGCCATCAGCCGCCGGCGAAGCGGAAGCGATCCATATTCAGGGGTACGACCCGCGCGGCCTCGACCGTCTGGCTGACCCGCATGACCAGGTAATGACCGGGC
Source organism: uncultured Gammaproteobacteria bacterium (assembly GCA_965364575.1). Taxonomy (GTDB): domain Bacteria; phylum Pseudomonadota; class Gammaproteobacteria; order Steroidobacterales; family XN24; genus CAMYOC01. Next base: position 11,452 of record CBDTYJ010000011.1, on the reverse strand, counting down.
CCTGCCACCGCAAAACCGACGATGAAATGGAGTGAGCCCCGTACATCCTCCCCCTGGGGATTGGTCTCTGCATCGCACTTGACGAAGTAAGGGGGATAACCGCCGCCCGTGGGGAATGCGCCGCGTTCCGCCAGGGCAGCGAAGAAACCCTCGACCTGGGCGCGGACGCGGGCGCGCAGGTCGCCGCCCGGGACCTCGAATACGACCCAGCGGGTGCCGTGCCTCAGGGCTTCCTCGATCATCATCGTCAGCCGCTTGACGCGGACTGATCTGAATGCCGGGACCGCACACTCGGGTCCAGCCAGGGTCCGCTCGCCGCTCAAGGCGATGCGGCCACCGGCGCCCCGATGGAGGACGTTGACGCCGAGGGCGATGAGATGTTCCGCACTGTTGTGATCCACATCGGCGACCGGACGTGCCGAGCCGCGCAACAGGCGCGGCGATTGGCGCCAGGGCGTCCACGGGTCCGGGCCATGGTCGCTTCTCGCCAGCAGCCCGGCGACGGCCCCACAGCTCGCCCGGGGCTGGTCGTCGGCCTCACCGGCGGCGCCGCCCACCAGGCGCGGGAACGACATCATGGCGTTGTCCGAGGCCAGATTAAGCCGCTCCAGATAAGACACGACCGCCTCCGCGGTCTCGCATTCCCTGGGCGGATCCAGCAAGAGCATCGCCCGACGCTGACGGCAAAAACGGATCGCCGCCAGCAACACGGCCGGCCCGATGTCGGTGGACGGCCCCGGCGGCGGGATGCACAGCAGATCGAAATGGGGGACTTTCTGCAGGGCGAAGATACCGCTGCTCTCGGTGGCGGAGCCGATGACGTCGTAGTCGCTCAGCGGCTGACCGTCGGTGCCGGGCTGGTCGACCTTGACCCAGGTGACGGGCGCCAGCGCGCCGGCCCCGACGGTACGGTCGGGGCGCTGGAACGGGATCGCCCCACGCACCCTCATCAGCCGGGATTCCAGCAATGCATCGGCGACGAAGCGGCGCGAGGACGGATCCACCGACACGCGCGCATAGATCTCCTGATCCGCCACCAGCTCGGTGTCGGCGCCGCGCAGACGCTGCAACACCAGATTGAAGCTGCGATTGTCCTTGGGGTCGATGTTGTCGTAATCCACCGAGGCCCTCAGCCACTCTTCGGCGCCGGGGCTCAGGGCCTCCAGCGCCAGGACGCCGGGACCCGCCGGCAAACGCAGCAGGGCACGCCGTCCGCCGTTGATCAGCCGAACGACGATGGCACGGCGGCCACCGTTTTCAAAATAGTCGTGGAGACAGGCACCGAGACCGGATTCCTTCCACGCCGGACCGAACTGGCGATGGAATTCGTCGATGCTCTCGACGACGACGGGTTCGTTGATGGGGCCGCGGAGCGTCCGCCCGACGAAGGCGGCCAGAGTGACAGGGGGAGTGGCGATCTCTTGTTCGCCACGTGGGGCTTCCTCGACGTAGATGCCGGGACTCAGCCTGTCGGGCACAATGCGCTCCAGCCAATGGTTTGGAGAAAATTAACATAAAGCCCCGGAAGGGTGGAGATGTTTCTGCCGGATACGCTGCGCTGGTGTATCGAATTCGCGTTGCGACTCCCGGACTCGGATAATGGGGGGATCATCGCTGAACCTGGCCGGCTGCCGGACGCCGGCAAAATGTGCGCACCATGACACCCGTCCCCTCCGATATCGTCCCCCCACGCCAGCGCCTGCGCGAGGCCCTGCGATGGTTGTCCGAGATCGAACGTCACGATCCCGCTGCCATAGAGGAAGCCTGCCGCCGCTTCGATCTCTCGCCGGTGGACGAAGACTTCCTCCTGCGAGAAGCCGCTCGCATCCGCCGGCGGGCCGGATACCCAAGCCAGGAAGAGGAGCAGCCATGACACGCGACCGAGTCCGAAGACCGGCTGCAACGATCGCCCATGGCCATCGGCTCGCCCGGGGCTGCGGCCCCGGACCCGCGCCCCGGTGAATCCGGTCAGCAACGACTGGCGGCTGGGTCTGCTCTTCGCAGGCATCACGGCAAGCGCCTGGGGCATCCTGCCCATCGCCCTCAAGGCGATGCTGGTCGTGATGGATCCCTTCACCATCACCTGGTTCCGGTTCCTGGTGGCTGCGGCGCTGACGGCAGTCTATCTGCGAGCGACCGGAGCTCTGCCCCGTCTGCAGCGGCTGGATCGGCGTGGCTGGTGGCTGCTGGCGGTGGCCGCGGGCGGCCTGACCGGCAACTATGTCTTCTACCTGCTCGGGCTGTCCCATATCTCCCCGGGCTCGGCCCAGCTACTGATCCAGCTCGCACCCATGTTCCTGCTGCTCGGTGGTCTGGTGGTGTTCGGAGAGACCTTCTCCCCGCTCCAGTGGGGCGGATTGATGGTGCTGGTCGCGGGCCTGGGCCTGTTCCTCAGGGACCGGCTGTTCGAATTGCTGGGTCTCACCGGCGAGTTCGCCACCGGCGTCGTCCTGCTGTTTCTGGCTGCCGTCACCTGGGCTGCCTATGGTCTTTGCCAGAAGCTGCTCCAGAGCCGGCTCAGCGGGCAGGCGATCCTGCTCGTCATCTATGCCAGCGCCAGCCTCCTGCTGCTTCCGTCGGCACGGCCCGGGAGCGTCATGACGCTGAGCCCGTGGGGTCTGACGCTGCTGGCGTTCTGCAGTCTCAATACCATCATCGCCTACGGCAGCTTCGCCGAGGCCTTGAAACATTGGGATGCATCGCGGATCAGCGCGGTACTGGCGCTGACGCCGCTGCTGACCATGCTGTTCGCCACTCTCCTCGCCATGCTGCCGTTCGGCTACGTCAGCGAGGAGTCCCTCGATTGGGTGAGCCTGGCCGGCGCCGTGCTGGTGGTCGGCGGCTCCGCGACCTGCGCGCTGGCAGGCCGGCGCACCGTCCCGGCCACGACCTGACGCATCGACGCGACCTGCTCTAGACTCGACCCCCGATGGAACACAGCCGCCCCGCCCTGTTCGACAGATTCCCGGAACTGGAGGAACACCTGTCCCATCTCTCGCTCGGCAAATGGCCGACGCCCGTAGACCTCCACGATGGCATCGAGACCGGGCTGCCGTGCGCTCAGCTGCTGATCAAGCGCGACGACCTGAGCGCCAAACCCTATGGCGGCAACAAGATCCGCAAGCTGGAGTTCCTGCTGGCCGAGGCCCGGGCGATGGGTGCGCGCGGCGTCATCACGTTCGGCGTGGCGGGCTCCAATCACGCCCTGGCCACCTCTATCTGCGCTCGCCGCTGCGGCCTGCGCAGCTATTCGCTGCTGACCCGTCAGACCAACGCCTCCTACGTCCGGCGCAACCTCCTGGCCGGCCTGCATGCCGGCGCCAGCCTCATCCATTGCGACAGTGAAGCGGCGGCAGCGGCGGTCAGTCGGGATCTCGTATCACAGGCGCGGGCTCGGGGGGAGTCTCTGTATGTGATCGCCGGCGGCGGTTCCTCACCGGTCGGCTGTCTCGGCTTTGTCAGCGCCGGTCTCGAACTGGCCGCCCAGCTCGAGGAAGCCGGCCTGGAGGCGCCGGAGCTGATCTATCTGGCATTGGGCACGGTCGGTACGGCCGCCGGCCTGCAGCTGGGACTGCGGCTGGCGGGACTGGATTCCCGGCTGGTCCCCATCCGCGTCGTCAGGGAAGACATCGGCAGTCCGGAACGCTTCCGCCGGCTCTATCGGGGCACCCTGGAATTGCTGCGTGCCGCCGGCGCCGATCCGCTGGCGGTGGACGGAGACGAAGTGCCGTCGATCCGCCATGAGTTTGTCGGCCCCGGCTACGCCCGCTTTACGCCCGAGGCCATGAGCGCCATCGACGAAGCGCGCCGGCGACTGGGCCTGACGCTGGACCCGACTTACACCGGCAAGGCGTTTGCCGCGCTGCTGGCCGATCTGCGTGCCGGGCGCCTGCGGGGCCGAAGGGTGATGTTCCTGGACACCTACAGCTCCCGGCCGCTGCCGCCGGCCGCCCTCGCCGTCGACTACCACCAGCTTCCGCCAGCCTTCCACTGGTATTTCGAGCACCCGGTGCAGCCCCTTGACCCGGCTGCCGGCGCCCCGGGGACAAACGCGTATTAGAGCACCTGGTAAGTGTCGAGCCCGGCCAGAAACAATTCGTAACGGGCTTCGATGGCCTCGCGCACCGCAAAGGCAGGCAGGCCGGTGACGATCCCGCGGCGCAGCCCCATCCAGCCGATCCCGTCCAGGGTGCCCATGCTGAGGAAAAAACCCAGCTCCCGGGCCCCGTAGACCGGCAGCGGCTGTCCCCCGGCAAAGCGCTGGATCGCCTCGGCCACGTGACGACCCTTGCGCACCGCGGCCTGGGCGCTGGCTGCGTTGAATCCACGTCCGGCGTATCGGGAACAGTCGCCGGCGGCGAACACGTTCGGCAGCGGCACTCCGCCCACCATGACCTGACCGGCAACATTGGTATCCAGCACGACCGGGTTGCCGCGAAGGCCGGCGAATACCAGGCTGCGGGCGGAGGCCAGATGCCGCTCTCGCCGGGCCGGCGTCTCGACCCGCATGCCGCCGGCATCCGCCTCGAGCAAGCGCGTTTCGGACAGATATTCGATGTCGCTCTGCTCCATGCGGCGGACCAGGTACTGATGAAAAGCTGCCGGCAGTCCCGGCAGCAGGCGCTCGCCCCCGTCCACCAGCCGCAGACGACAGCGGGCACCGGCGCGGCGCAGGGCATCGTTCAACTCGAACAGATACTGGAGCCCGGTGGCGCCACCGCCGACGATGGTCACCCACGACCGGGCCGGGAGACCCGACAACTGCCGGACCAGCCCGCGGCCGTCACGATGCTTCAGATCGGCCAGTCCCAGCCAGCCGGATTTTGCGGGGCGGGGGCGCGGACGGGCGCCGACGGCCACCACCAATAGGTCGAATTCCACCTCGCCTCCGGGCAGCGACAAGCAGCCTCGCTCCGATGCCCGCGCCAGGGCCCGCGGGCCGAGACCAGGCCGCGCCTGCCGATGCTCGAAACCGTAACGCCCGGCCAGATCGGCGAACGGCAGACGGTAGCGCTCGATACCGTGCTGCAGCGCCTCGTGCAGCCGGGTCAGCTTGAGATGATCGCGGGCCGGGTCGATCAGGAGGCGCTGACTGTCGGGCATCCGCCGGGCCAGCTCCATCAGACAGCTCATGCCGGCATAGCCCCCGCCGGCGACGAGGATCTTCACTGTCCCGGCGCCCGGCGGTGCTGTCCTCGCTGGGAAGCGAGCACGCCGATGAGGATGACGCCGAGAGCGGCGATCGAGCGGGGGGACAGGGCCTCGCCAAGGACCGCCGCGCCGAGTATCACCGCCCACACGGGGATCAGATAATTGATCAGGGACAAGAAGGTGGCCCCGGCACGGGCCACGACCCGGAAGTAAGCCATGGTCGCGACGCCCGTCGACAATACGCCTAGCGCGACCACGGAGAGCGTCGATACGGCATCGGCGCCGCTGGGCCAAAGCGGACCGATCAGGGCGGTGACCACCGTGGAAATGACCGCCGAGCTCAGGAGCACCCAACCCGCGACCACGGCGGCCGGCAGCGGTGGACTACGCCGGGCGACGATGAGATTGAGTCCGTAACAGACAGCACCGCCGAGCACCGCCAGCTGCGACATCAGCGCCGTGCCCTCGCCGCGGAAAGCGCCCAGCGCCTCCGGGCCGGTCAACAGGATGATTCCGGCGAAGCCGAGCACAAAACCGGATGCCCGCCAGCGGTTGAGCCGCTCGCCCGGCACCAGAAAATGGGCCAGCACCAGCACGACCAGCGGCATCACCGCCATCAGGATGCCGGTGAGGCCGGAGGGGATGCGCTGTTGCCCCCAGGAGATAAGGAAAAAAGGCAGGGCGTTGCCGAGCACGGCCATGGCGACGATCGCCCGCCACTCTGTTGATCGTCGCGGCATCGCCTGGCCCTGCGCCACCACAACTATGATCAGGACTGCGGCGCCGATCCAGAGCCGGCCGGTGACCAGCTGCATGGGGCTGAAGCCGTCCAGCGCCACGTCGGTCAAGCCGAAGGCCGAGCCCCAGAGCACCACCAACATCAACAGCAGCAGCCAGTCAGCCGCGGACGGTCGATTCATCGAGCACTCATGGGCGCCGGCCGCCGCGTGGCGCAGGCTCGCGCTCATCGGGCTGGTCATGGTGTTCGGCCTGCGCCTGCTCGCGCCGCTCATGCTCTGAGCGACCGGCCGCTCTCTCCGCCTGCTTGCGGCGAACCTCCTCCAGCATGACTTTCAGCCATTCGTTCATGGCGCCTGCCCATCCTCTCCGCAAATCCGGGTCCGGGTTCCCGTCGTCCGCCCGGATCCGGTCTCCAATGTGAGCATTGTAGCGCCGGCGATCAAGGTCGGCCGGGATGGCGCCGTGGTCGGAACAGGGGCAGCAGGATCAGCCCCGCCACGAAGCCGCCGATATGGGCCCGGAAGGCGACGCCACCGGTGCCGGGCTGGGCCAGCAGGGAACTCAGGAGCTGGATCAGGAACCAGAACCCGAGCACCAGCAGGGCGGGCAGACGCACGACCTGGAGCACGAAGAACACCGGTATCACGACCCGCACCTGGGCATGGGGGTACATGATCATGTAGGCGCCGAGCACGCCGGAGATGGCGCCGCTGGCACCGATCATCGGGATCTCCGATCCCGGCTCGGGCAGGACCTGGGCCAGGGCCGCCCCGATACCGCAGCACAGATAGAACAGCGCGAAGCGCCACCGTCCCAGGCGGTCCTCCACGTTGTCCGAGAAGATCCACAGAAACAGCAGATTGCCCAGCAGATGCATGATGCCTCCATGGAGGAACATGGAGGTGAAGATGGTCAGCGGAGCAGGGATCAGGGCCAGCTCCGGGGGCAGGGCGGCGCGGCCGCTGAGCACCGCCGGGATCACACCGAAGGCGAACACGGCGCGACGGAAGCCCTCCCCGCCCAGCGTAAGCTGCCACAGGAATATCAATGCACACAGCACCATGACGGCGTAGGTCAGCAGCGGCGCCCTGACCAGCGGATTGTCATCCTGGATCGGGATCACGTCGGCTGCCCCGTTTCAGTCGGTATCCGACCAGGGCGGCGTCGGCAATTCGGCCTCCGGTATCCGGGCCCTCAACAGCCCGGCCAGCGCCCGCAGGCAGACCTCCTCCGACGACAGGGGCCCCTGGGTGAAGACGCCGCTGTCCATGCCCTCTTGTACCCGCTCGATCAGACCGCGGTCTTCGGCGTTGACCTCCCGGTTGATCCGCCAATTGAGGTAACGAGCTACGCGCATCTCCCGCCGCGCGTCCGGCAGGCCATAGGGGATCTCCCGGATCAGCGTGCGGCCGGGGCCCAGCGGGATCATCTGCATGAAATCCACCTGGTCGGGATAGAGATCGAAGGCCAGGTTGGGCCACAGCAGGAAGTAGTTCCATCGCCGGCGCAGCGGTCCCGGCAGATGCGAGACCGGGGGCAGCAGGCGGCGGTAGAGTTCCCCGGACCCATGGGCGCGGCCGCCGTCAAGATCGGCGCGCATGTGCATCACCTGGGATCCGGCCTCGAGCGCATAGCTGTCGCCGGCCAGCCCCGCCAGCCCCCGGTGGGCGATGTCGATGTGAAGACCGTCAGCGTAATTCTCGACAATGGTCTTCCAGTTGACCTGCCGCGGCCGCAGGGTCAACCGCCCCAGGGCGCGCATCTCGGGCATGCGATAAGCAGACAGCACGTCCGCCCACGGCGCCATCATCTCTGCCACGCTCGGCCCGTCGCCGGCGCAGCGGACGAAGATGAAGCCCTCCCACACCTCCAGTTGCGGCCCGTGCAGTGACCATTCCTCGCGACAGAGACCCGGATACGCGCTCGCCCGTGGCACACCCGTGAGCCGGCCCCGAAGGTCATAGGTCCAGCCGTGATAGGGGCAGGTAATCCGTCCGCGCTCGCAATGGCCGCCGTCGCCGTCCAGCAGGCGCGAGGCCCGGTGGCGACAGACGTTGTAGAAAGCCCTGACCTCGCCGTCGTCACCCCGGATGACGAATACGGGGCGGCCGAGGAAATCCAGGCGCCGGTAGTCGCCCGGTTCCGGGATGTCGTTCAGATGACAGACCACCTGCCACGAAGGGAGCAGCACGCGCTCGGTCTCCAGCTCGAAGAACCGGGTATCCGAATAGACCCATCCGGGCAGACCCAGCGGCGCCGGGGGACCGATGGCCGCCGGGACCGGATCGCTCGCCCGCTCAGCCATAGACCCGCATCGCCAGCCGGCGCGACCGGCGACGGCAATTCTTAAGCTGGCGCGAGATCTCCGCTGCCAGCTCGTTCGTCAGGTGGTCGTGCTCGCGGGCGACGCGTCTGAGCACCTCCAGATCCTGCTGCCAGCCGAGCTGGTCCCCCAGACGTTCCAGCAGATCCGTCCGCGCGGCGTCCGCCGGATCGGACAGCACGGAGCGCTGGTGAAGCTCCCGCTTGGCACGCTTGCGCAAGGTGTGCCACTGCTCTGCGTCGGTGCGGCCCGTCAGGCCGCGGAACACGGCACGGCCCGCGGCACGGGTATGCGTGACGGCGCGGGCCACGTCCTGGGGCGTCAGCACCGGCACCGGGCGCCCGGCAAGATCTGCGGCGAGCTCCGATATTTCGTCGCGGATCACCGCGACGAATGCCGTGTCGAAGGCGCCGGCATCCAGCAGACGCGCACGACGCGCCTCGAGCAGATGCTCGAACGCCGCCACATCCTCGCGGCCGAGCCGCCCGTCGGAGGCCAGCACGATTTCGCGCAGGGTCAGCAGATTGACGTCTGCGTCGCGCAACTCACACAGACGACGACCGATGTCCCGGCAAAGACGCTCCTCTTCCCGCAGATCCACGCCGGCTCCGTCCGCGATCAGCCGCAGTACCGCGCGCACCCACTTCATGTTCTTGCGGGATTGATGGACAGCCGCCTCGTGCGTCACCGCGGAGTCATGCAGCAGGCGCTCGGTCTGATCCAGGCGCGCCAGCAACAGTTCGTGAACGCGGTGGCCCAGGGGCGCGTTGTCGACGGTGAACATGGGAGTCTTTTCGTCAGACAAGGATCTGGTCTCTCCGGGATCGGCCGTGGACGCGGCCTATTTTTGTCATCTCGGCGTCCCGGGCAGGCGCCACAGATGGCTGCCGGCCGGGTCCATCAGACAGAGCATATCGGTTCCGCAGCGGATCGGCTCGAGTCCGGGCCATGGCAGAGAGATCCGGTCAAGCCAGCTCAGCCCGCCGTCCTCGCTCTCGAGGACCCGCGACGCGCCGCCGATAGTAAGCACCAACCGCCAGACCAGGGGGCGCTCTGCATCCTGCAGCAGGCTGGCGGCGTTTGCCGGCCCCGGCAGGGCGTCCGCCAGCAGATGCCAGCTCCCGCCACCGTCCTGGCTGTGCCAGACCCGGGTCTCTGCACGCCCCGCGGTGACCGACAGCTGGCCCCTCACGGCGAAGGCATCCACGGCACTCGCCAGAACGAAGCCACGGGGCACCGATGCACCTGCCGCGTGCATGGGCGTCGTTGGCGCGGCCGATGACCAGAGGGTGTCGAGATCCGGACCGACCCCGGCCTCGCCGCCGGGTGCGAGAACTCCGGGCTGACCATCGGGCCCGATCCGCTGGAGGCCGCCCGCGGGCGTTGACCACCGGACCCAAAGAGCGCCAGGATCCCCGGGGTCCGCCATCAGCGCGGACACAGGCGGCGCCCCCGCCGCTCCGGACTCGACGGCCGCGCTGGATCCGGCGGTACCCACCCGGATGGAGATGACTGCCGTGTTGGAATCCCGGCGGCCATCGCTGGCCTTGAAGGAAAAGCTGTCGCTACCGGCGGACCCCGGCAGATAGGTGAACTGGCCCGTGCGGGAATCCACGTCCCGCAGGCTGCCCAGCCGCGGACCCGCGGTCACCCGATAAGTGAGGGCATCGCCGTCCGGATCGGTGGCACGCATAAAGGCGTTCAACGAACCTGCGCTCGAGATCTGGAAGAAGGCATCCGAAGCCACCGGGGGACGATTGTCCCCGTCGCCGGGCGGCAAGGTATCGAAGTCATCGTCTCCGCTGCTGCAACGGATGACGGTCTTGCCCGTCAGCAGGAGCCAGATCAGCAGGATGTAGAGGACACGGCGGGAGGTTTCTTGCATCGCACAGCGAGACGGGCCTGAATCACGCCCAGACTGTAGCATGCCCATCCTCGCTCTCGATGAACGGTCCTTATCGCGCTACACTCGGTTCATGATGCAATGCAATACCGATACGGCCGGCGGCCAGTCGGAATCCGAGCAACTCGGGTTCGCGGCCCTGGCGTCGCGCGGTCTGGAGATCCCGCTGGATGCGGCCGGGCGCCGGCGGTGGCAGGACAATTTCAACGCCATCCCGGCGATGCATTACATGGGATGCCGGCTGGATCTCTCCCACGAACGGGTAGTTCGGGTCCATCTGCCGGAGGTCCGGCCCCATCACCAGGGCGGGATGGGCACAGAGGCGGTCAACGGCGCGGTGATCGCGGGTCTGTGCGACTGCGCGCTGGGCGTGGCCGGCGTAGTCCATTTCCCCGGCCAGCGGGCCGGCACCATCGAACTGGCGATCAAGTTCATGCGGCCGACCATCGGCCAATCGGTGACGGCCTATGCGGTCGCACTCAAGCGGGCTGCGAGCGTGGCCTTTGCGGAGATGGAACTCTACAGCGCCGGACGGCTGTGTTCGATCGCGACGGGGATGGTATCGACGGCTTCGCCCTGAGACGATATCTCAGTGGATGGCGCCCCACTGCAACACTTCCACGTCTTCCGAGCTGACATCGAGATTGCTGGCCAGCATGCGGCAGAGTTCGCGCGCGCCGAGGGAGTTGCGGGGATGAGTGCTCAATTCGACCACGCCGCAATACTGGGTGACCGCTTCCCGGTCAGGCTCATGGATCACAAAGCTGGCGTAGTACTGAGCGCTCATGGCCTAAAACTATCCTTGTCGGCGCCGGCGCTGCTGCGAAATGGTTCACAATTCCCGCCATCGGCCTCCGGGTCCGGACCCGCTCCGGGGTGGCGGCAGGGCCGGTGGGCTGCCTAGAATGGGAGTGGACGCCCCAGTTCCCTGCCGAGGCCCTGCCCCATGACACGCTCTGCCCGATCCCTGCTCGCCGCTACCGCCCTGTTGCTTTGCGGTGCCGGTGCGGCCCATGCCGACGGCGTGGTGCAATTCGGCGATATCCGGCTGGGGGTGCAGGAGGGTGACGTAGGATACGTCACGGTGGTGCGCAGCGGGTCTTCGGCCGGCGCCGTCTCCGTGCTGCTCAACGTCGGAGTCGGCGGCACCGCCCGCTTCGGCACCGACTTTGATATCGAACTTCCGCTGGGCGTGGTGCAGATCGCCGACGGCGATCTGTCCGCCAGCGTCAAGGTCACGGCATTGGACGACTCGGACGTCGAGGGCACCGAATACGCCACCCTGTCCCTGAGTTCGGCCACCGGCGCCACCCTGGGCGCGGCCAACAACCTGA
>CBDTYJ010000010.1:0-23740 GCA_965364575.1 uncultured Gammaproteobacteria bacterium | reverse complement strand
CGGCTACAATCTGGAAGCGCAGATTCCGCTTCAGCTGGCCGGACACCGGCTGGGTCTCCTGGTCAGCGATGCTGATGGCCGCGACCCTGTCCAGCGGACCGGCACCATGGAGAACCTCGCCCGCGAGCCAGGTCGGCTGATCATGCCGTCGCGATCGGCGGAATCGATCCTGGAGGGTGCAGTACGTTCCGGCCAGCGGCTCAGGCTGGTGGATCGTGACGGCTATGTGCTGGCCGAAGCCCATGGCGGCGCCGCGCCATCCGGCGAGCAGCTCCCGCCGCCGGCCCGGCGTCTGTTCCGGTGGATCATCCGCGACGCGCCCGCCAGCCCCGCGCTGCCCGACGTGATGCCCGGACGCGTCGACTCTCGCCGCATCGCGGCTGCCCTGGACGGTGGGCCACTTGACACGCGGATCGGGGACATCCGCCGCAATCGGATGGTCTTCGAGGCTATCAGGCCGGTCATCCTGCCGATGGCGCCGGAGCTGGTGCTGATCGCGGAAGAGGATTCCGAACGGATCCTCAGTCTGACCGATCGCGCGGCCTCGAAGCTGTTCATCTCCAGCTTCGGCATCAGTCTCGCGGCCGCCGCACTGCTGCTCGGATTCGCCGCCTGGCTTTCCTGGCGCATCCGACGCCTCAGTCGGGCGGCGCGGGATGCTGTTGCGACCGAAACCCCCCAGCTGCCGGGGCTGCCTGAGGACCGGTCCACCGATGAGCTGGGCGAATTGTCCCGGAATTTTTCGCGCTTGCTGGGACAGATCGGAGAGTACAACGACTATCTGCAGAATCTGGGCAGCCGCCTGACCCACGAGCTGCGCACGCCGATGACGGTGGTCCGCACCTCGCTCGAGAACCTCCAGGCCGAACCGGGAGACCCGCGCTATCTGCGGCGCGCCCGCCAGGGTATGGATCGGCTTCAGGCCATGGTCGTCGCCCTGGGTGCCGCCACCCGCATGGAGCAGACCATGGCGTCGGCCGAGACCGAGCGCTTCGATCTGGCAGGACTGTTGGGGGAACTGGGAACCGCCCTCCAGGCGGCCCATCCGGACCGGGATCTTCGGCTCCGGCTGACGGCGGGTCCCTGCTGGATGACGGGTGCCCCGGACCTGGTGGCCCAGATGGTCGACAAACTGATCGAAAACGCGTTGGATTTCTGTCCGCCGGATGGCCGAATCTGGATCGGTCTCGCGGCAGAAGGCGGCGACTGGCTGCTGGAGGTCGGCAACACCGGCAGCCGGCTCCCGTCGGGCGCAGCCGGGCGTCTGTTCGAATCCATGACGTCGGTGCGCGACGACGACCAGGGGCGGCCGCATCTGGGGCTGGGCCTGTACATCGTGCGGCTGGTCGTCCGCCATCACCAGGGGAGTGTCCGTGCCGAAAATCTCGAGGATGGCGCCGGCGTCCGTTTCGTCGTGCGCCTGCCGTCGGCGCGGCCCCGGTCCGCTGACTGAGACTCGTCACAATTGCTATGGTTGGAGTAGGCGTCGAGCCGGAACACGGGTCAGGCCGCACGTCGTCAAACAGGAGAGCCACGAATGAGTCGTATTTTTCTTCTCGCCTGCGGTGTCCTCTATCTCGGCTTCGGACTCTGGGTGGTGCTGTCACCGGAGACAAGCCTCGCCTATATGGAGATCTCTCCCTACAGCACCAACGCCCTCAGCGACCTGCGGGGCAGCCACGGCGGGCTGAATGTCGCCGTCGGTCTGTTTTTCCTCTATGCCGCCGGCTCCAGCCAGTGGCATCGCACGGGTCTGCTGGCAGTGGCGTTGCTCAATATCGGCTACTTTTCGGGCCGGTTGATCGCCGTCGGCGCGGAAGGCCTGCCTTCGGCCACGGTGATCGCGGTCATGCTGCTCGAGATCGTCCTGCTGACGGCGGCGCTGGTCCTGGTGGGGAAGACGCCCCGGACCGCCTGATCCGGACCGGCATCATGGGGGAGATTTGAAACGATGAAGATCGCGATCATCGGCGCCGGCAACGTGGGCGGAGCCCTCGGACGGAGATGGGCCGGAGTCGGGCACGAGATCCTGTTCGGCGCGCGGGATCCGGCCAGCACCAGGACCCGGGAGGTCGTAGCCGCTTGTGGCGGCCGCGCCCGGGCCATGAGCCCGGCCGAGGCCGCTGCCGGGGCGGAAGTCCTGGTGCTGGCGGTGTGGTGGCCGGTGGTGCAGGCGGTGGTCGAATCCATGGGCGATCTGGCCGGCAAGATCGTCATCGACTGCACCAATCCGCTCGATGAAAACCTGCAGCTGATCCACGGCCATCATTCCTCCGGCGGCGAGATGATCGCGGACCTGGCCGAAGGGGCGCGGGTCGTGAAAGCGTTCAATACGGTGACCTGGGAGGTGATGGCCGACCCGGATTTCGGCGGCGAGCCGGCCACCATGTTCTTCTGCGGAGGAGACAGTGCCGCGGCGGAGGTCGTGGACCAGCTTATCCGGGACATCGGCATGGAACCGTGTCACGTGGGCGGTCTGGAGATGTGCAGGTATCTCGAACCGCTGGCGATGATCTGGATCCTGGAATTCCGGATCCGGCGAAAGAGCGGCGACTATGCATTCCGGCTGCTGAAACGTGCGCCGGCGAAGGCAACCGCGGGTGAGTGAAGCACCGGTCCGTGACGGGGGCTGTCTGTGCGGCGCTATCCGATTCCGCGCCAGCGGTCCGGGATCCCCACCGGCCCTGTGCCACTGTCGCAGCTGTCAGCGGGCCACCGGCTCGCCCATGGTGGCCTGGGTCACGTTCCCCGAGGACGCCGTCGATCTGATACATGGGACGCCGGCACGGTGGCATTCATCAGCCGGTGTCACCCGCGAGTTCTGCGGGCGATGTGGCACGCCGCTGAGCTACCGGCACGCGGATCACGCGGGCTGGATCGACCTCACCGTATGCAGCTTCGATGACGCGGATTCTTTTCCGCCGGCCGATCATATCTGGCTCGAACACCGACTGGGCTGGATGCGGGACCTGGATCGTTTGCCGGGTTTCCCCCGCACGCGGAACGGTTAGGGCGCTGCCATGGCGAGGATGATCCGGGCGGCCTTGCTGGTCTTGCTGCTGTTGCCGGCGCCGCTTGGCGCAGAGGATCTGCCGGGGTTCACGATAAGCCCGCCGGCCGGCGTTCACTGGCGCGAGGTCCAGCGCAATGCGACGTCGCTGGTATGGATGCGCCGGACCGCGGACCGCGACACCAGCTTTGGCGTCGCCGTGCTGAGCTCCCGGCTGAGCACACGCTTCGATGACGACGGCTTCCTCGACTGGGTCAAGCGCAGCAAGACCGCCAATCCGGATCCGCGCCGCTTCGGTTTCATCGAGGCACATCACGCCGCCGATGCAGGAAACGGGGCTCGCTGCGTCCGCTATCGGACAGTGATCGAGGACCGGACCCTCGGCACCCTGCTCCAGGTGGCTGGCCTGGCCTGTCTGCATCCGGATGAGCCGCAGCGCTACTTCGATGTCCAGTACTCGGCGCGCTATCCGGCGGGCGTGACCCTGGCGGACGATCTGATCGCGGAGGGCGACGCATTCGTGGAGAGTCTTCGCTTTACCGCGCCGCCCGCGGACGGCGACTGGTCCATGGGCCCGGGAGCCCGGATGGATAATCGGCGGGATGCGGCCTGAGCCCTGGCCGGCCGTGATGAGCCAGAGGTCCGGATGATGAACGAAAGACCGGGGACGATGAGATCGCTTGTCTTGATCTTGATGCTGGTCTTCGCCGCGATGTCGGGTTGCGCCAGTGACCGCGTGCCCGGTCCCTACGTGAGCGCCAAACAACCCCACGCCATCCTGGATTTCAGGGCACCACCCCGGGGCGGGGATCTCACCCCGGCATTCCTGCTTGCGGTGGACAACATCATCGGTCCGGCCAGCCAGGATCGCGTCAGCTACTGGATCAGCCCGGGCGAACACGAGATCAAAGTCGGCGGTGAGTCGCTGGCTACGGAGAAGGTCGGGCTGCCCCCGCGCCGGGACTTCCCCTGGAACGCCACCATGACCTTCGAGGCCGGCAAGCGGTACTTTATCGCCATCCGCTGGCGCAGCAATCGCCGCAACGACTGGGAACCCTACGTCTGGAAGATCGAGGACCTGGACGACTAGACCCCGGAGCTCGGGACTGTCACACGCTCAGACGCCGAGGAAGGCGAGGATGCCCCGGGCCGCTTCCCGGCCCTCATAGACGGCGGTCACCACCAGGTCGGAGCCGCGCACCATGTCGCCGCCGGCGAACACTTTGGGATGGGTGGTCTGGAACGGGAAGCGACCGAAGGGATCGATCCGTACCCTGCCGTCGTCGTGAGCCTCGACCTCGATGCTGCCCAGCCAGTCCGGGGGGCTGGGCCGGAACCCGAAGGCGACGATCAGCTCGTCGGCCGGCAGCACTTCTTCGGTACCCGGTATCGGTTCCGGACGGCGACGTCCCCCGGCGTCAGGGGGTCCCAGCTTGGTGCGTACCAGCTTGACGCCCTCCACCCGCTCGCGCCCTACGATCTCCAGAGGCTGGCGGTTGAACAGGAACACCACGCCCTCCTCGCGGGCATTGCGCACCTCGCGTCTCGAACCGGGCATGTTCTCCTCGTCGCGACGGTAGGCGCAGGTGACGCTTAGCGCGCCCTGGCGGATGGCGGTCCGGTTGCAGTCCATGCCGGTGTCGCCGCCTCCGAGCACGACCACACGTTTGCCCTCCATCAGGCCGGTGAGTTCACCGCCGCCGTCGCCCATCACGGCGTTCACGTTGTCGATCAGATAGGGCAGGGCCTCGTGGACCCCCGGCAGATCCTCGCCAGGCATGCCGCCGCGCACGGCGCGATAGGCGCCTACGCCGAGGAACACCGCATCGTAGTCGCTGACCAGCTGATCGGCGGCGATGTCGCGACCCACCTCAGTGCCGAGCACGAACTCCACGCCCATCTCCTCGAGCACCTCGCGGCGTTTCTCGACCACCTCTTTCTCGAGCTTGAATGGCGGGATGCCGTAGGTGAGCAGGCCCCCGATCCGCGGATAGCGGTCGAAGATCGTGGGTCGCACGCCGTTACGGACCAGCACGTCGGCCGCTGCCAGACCGGCGGGTCCCGCGCCGACGATGGCCACCTCGCGCCCGGTGTCGCTGACGGCGGACATGTCGGGCCTCCATCCCTGACGGAGCGCCTCGTCGGTGATGTATTTCTCTACGTTGCCGATGGTGACGGCGCCGAAACCGTCATTGAGGGTGCAGGCTCCCTCGCAGAGACGATCCTGGGGGCAGATCCGGCCGCAGATCTCCGGCAGGGGGTTCGTCTGGTGGGACAGCTCCGCCGCCTCGAACAGATTCCCTTCCTGAGCCAGCTTGAGCCAGTTCGGGATGTAATTGTGGACCGGGCACTTCCACTCGCAATACGGATTTCCGCAGCTCAGACAACGCCCTGACTGCTGACTGGCCTCGTCGGCATCGAATTGCCCATAGATCTCCCGATAATGGGTCACCCGCAGCGCGGCGGGATCCTTGTCGGGATCCCGGCGGGGAATTTCCAGAAATCTGAGAGTCTTTTCGCTCACCGGGGCAGTGTCATGCGGCTCGGCGCAGGACCTCCATCAGATCCTCGATCTCGGCCGCCTTGGGCTTGACCAGCCAGAAACGAGGCAGATAGCTGCGGAAATCATCGAGGATCTCACGGGCCCAGGCGCTCCCGGTCTCGCGGGCGTGGGTCTCGATCAGGCCACGGAGGTGGTGCAGATGCGCTTCCATGGTCTCCGGCGTTATCCGGTGAATATCGATCAACTCGTGGTTGTAGCGATCGACGAAGTCCCGATCCATATCCAGCACATATGCGAAGCCGCCGGTCAGCCCGGCACCGAAGTTCACGCCGGTGCGACCAAGCACGACGACCACACCGCCGGTCATATACTCGCATCCGTGATCGCCCACGCCCTCGACCACCGCCACGGCGCCCGAGTTGCGGACCGCGAATCGCTCGCCGGCCCGGCCACAGGCATACAATTCGCCTCCGGTTGCGCCGTACAGGCAGGTATTACCCATGATCGGCGTTTGCCTGGCCTCGAAACGGCTGCCGGTCGGCGGGTAAAGCACCAATCGGCCGGCCGCCATACCCTTGCCCACATAGTCGTTGGCATCACCCTCCAGATACATGTGCAGCCCGCCGACGTTCCAGGCACCGAAGCTCTGGCCGGCGCTGCCCCGCAGCCGCAACACCAGGGGAGATTCATCCATGCCGTAGTTTCCCCAGCGGCGCGCGATCTCACCGGAGAGGCGGGCGCCGATGGACCGGTCGTGGTTGCGCACCTCGTGATGGAAGGTGGCGCCACGGCGCTCCTCGATGCAATTCATGGCCTCTGCCACCATGCGCTCGGCCAGCAGGCCCTCGTCGAAGGGCTCGTTGCGGGGCTCGGTGCAGACGTGCCCCCGCTCGCGGGCGAGCCCGGCGTCCGAGATCACCGGATCCAGATCGATGCGCTGCTGACGCTCCGTCTCACCTTCGATCCGGCGCAGCAATTGCACATTTCCGATCAGTTCGTCCATCCGCCGCACGCCCAGCGAGGCCATGGTCTCGCGGACCTCCCGGGCGACGAAGCGGAAATAATTCATCACCATCTCCGGCAGCCCGGTGAAGTGCCGTTGCCGCAGCACCTGGTGCTGGGTGGCAACGCCCGTCGCGCAATTGTTGAGGTGGCAGATGCGCAGATATTTGCAGCCCAGGGCCACCATCGGCGCAGTGCCAAAGCCGAAGCTCTCCGCTCCCAGCAGGGCCGCCTTGATCACGTCCAGACCGGTCTTGAGGCCACCGTCGGTCTGCAGGCGCACCCGGTGACGCAGGTCGTTGGCCCGCAACACCTGGTGCGTCTCGGACAAGCCCAATTCCCAGGGGCTGCCGGCATATTTCACCGAGGTCAGCGGGCTGGCGCCTGTACCGCCGTCATAGCCGGAGATGGTGATCAGGTCCGCGTAAGCCTTGGCGACACCGGCGGCGATAGTGCCGACCCCCGGCTCCGAGACCAGCTTGACCGACACCAGCGCGTCGGGATTGACCTGCTTGAGATCGAAGATGAGCTGCGCCAGATCCTCGATAGAGTAAATATCGTGGTGGGGCGGTGGCGAGATCAGCCCGACCCCCGGCCGGGCGAAACGCAGCCGCGCGATCATGTCATTGACCTTGTGTCCCGGTAACTGACCGCCTTCGCCGGGCTTCGCACCCTGGGCGATCTTGATCTGCAGTACCTCGGCATTGACCAGGTACTCGGCGGTGACGCCGAAACGGCCGGAAGCCACCTGCTTGATCTTCGACACCCGCTCGGTGCCGTAACGATCCGGATCCTCGCCGCCTTCGCCCGAATTGGAACGCCCGCCGAGCCGGTTCATGGCGATCGCCAGCGCCTCGTGCGCTTCGGGCGAGAGCGCGCCCAGAGACATGGCGGCACTGTCGAATCTCCGCAGGATCTCTTCCTCCGGCTCGACCTGTTCGAGGGGAACCGGCGCGCCGGCGGGCACCACCTCCAGCAGATCCCGCAGCACGGTTTTCGGACGTTCGTTGACCAGCTCCGCATACTGGCGGTAGAGGCCGTAATCGCCGGCCTGCACCGCTGCCTGTAACGTGGCGATGACGTCCGGGTTGAAGGCGTGGTACTCGCCATCGTGGACGAACTTATAGAGTCCGCCCTGGACCACGTCCGCGCGCGTGTCCCAGGCCCTGGCTGCAAGCTCCTTGCGATCCTCGTCAAGATCGGAGAAACCGGTCCCCTGTATGCGGCTGACTGTCCCGGTGAAGCAGAGACCCACGACCTCTTGATGGAGACCGACGATCTCGAACAGTTGAGCCCCCCGGTAGCTGGCAACAGTGGAGATGCCCATCTTCGACATGATCTTGAACAGGCCCTTGCGGATACCGCGGCGGTAGCTGCGGCCCAGCTGGCGGCCCCGGCTGCGGTCGATGCGCAGTTCGCCGGTACGGGTCATGTCGTGCAGGCATTCATAGGCGAGGAACGGGTAGATGGCGGTGGCGCCATAACCGAGCAAACAGGCGAAATGATGTGGATCCCGGGCGGTCCCGGTCTCGATCAGGAGGTTGCAATCGCATCGCAGCCCCTGGCGTACCAGCCTGTGATGGACGGCACCGGTGGCAAGCAATGCATGCACCGGCAGATGCCCCTGGCGGATCGCGCGGTCGCTGAGCACGATCTGCTGCCGGCCGGCCCGGACCGCCGCCTCGGCCTCGTCGCAGATCCGGGTGACACTCTGGTCCAGCGCCAGGCTCTGGGGCCGATTGAGGTCGATCACCTCTACCCCGGCATCGGCCTCCAGACGCAGAATCTGGCGGAACTTGCGCTGAGACAGGACCGGGGAGTTCATGACGATCCGTCTGGCATGATCCGGTTGCGGGTCGAACAGGTTGCGTTCGGGGCCGATCTGGGTCTCGAGCGACATCACCACGCGCTCGCGCAGCGAGTCGATGGGCGGGTTGGTGACCTGGGCGAACTGCTGCCGGAAATAATCATAGAGCGAGCGGACCTTCTTCGACATCACCGGCAACGGTGTGTCGTCCCCCATGGAACCCACCGCCTCGGCTTCGGTCTCGGCCAGTACCCGCAACACTTCATCCCGTTCTTCCCGGGTGACGTTGAACATCTTCTGATAGACCCGCAGGTCATCCCTGCCCATCGGCTCCGCCGACAGCTGCGGATCGATGAGCGCGGAGTCCAGATAACGCACGCCCCGCCGAAGCCAGTCCTTGAAAGGCCCGCGTCTCTTCAGACGCTGCTCGATCTCGGCAGTCTCGAGGATCTCGCCGCGCTCGGTATCGATCAACAACATCTGGCCCGGTCCCAGGCGGCCCTTGCGCAACACCTGCTCGGGACGGTAGTCGTAAACGCCGATCTCCGACGCCACGGTGATCAGATCGTCGTCGGTGACCACGTAGCGGGCCGGGCGCAGCCCGTTGCGGTCCAGCGCGCAAGCCGCCTGGCGCCCGTCGCTGACCACCAGTCCGGCGGGCCCGTCCCAGGGCTCCATGTGCATGCCGAAGTATTCGTAGAACGCGCGCACGTCCGCGTCCATGGTCTCCACGGTCTGCCAGGCCGGCGGTATCAGCAGCCGCATGGCCTGCATCAGGTCCATGCCGCCGGCCAGCAGCAGCTCCAACATGTTGTCCAGGCTGGAGGAGTCGGAGCCGGCCAGGGAGACCACGGGCTGCACTTCGTGGAGCTTGGGCAACAACGGGGTCTTGAACACCGAGCCGCGGGCCACGGCCCAGTTGCGGTTGCCGGCGATGGTGTTGATCTCTCCGTTATGCGCGAGATAGCGGAACGGCTGGGCCAGCCGCCATTGCGGCCAGGTGTTGGTGGAGAATCGCTGATGGAAGACGCAGATCCGCGCTTCCAGGTCCTCCGCGGCGAGATCCGGGTAGAAGCGGGTCAGGAATGCGGGCATCACCATCGCCTTCCAGCCCAGGGTCGAGCAGGACAGGCTGGCGACATAGAACACCGGGTCCTTTTCCTCCAGCGACAGCTCGGCGCGCCGCCGCGCCATGTACAGGCGCCGGTTGAACGCCGGGATATCATCGCCTTCGGGCCAGGCCACGAAGGGCTGCTCGATCACCGGCAGGGACCGCAAGGCCTGTTCGCCACAGACCGAATCGTCCACCGGCACGGGCCGCCAGCCGAGGGTTTCGACACCTTCCTGGCTCAGGGCCTCTTCCAGGATCCGGCGGGCTCGTCCGGCACGCTCGACACCGGGATTCAGGAAGACCATGCCGGCGGCGAAGCGGTCCGGCAATTCGATGCCCGCCTCGGCCGCCACCCGCCGGAGAAATACCGTCGGCGTCGCCATCAGCAAGCCGCAGCCGTCGCCGGTGCGGCCGTCCGCGGCTACCGCTCCGCGATGAGTCAGACGCACCAGGGCCTCGATGGCGATGGAAACCAGGCGATGGCTGGCCTCACCCTTGAGATGGGCGATCAGGCCGAATCCGCAGCTATCCCGCTCGAATCGCTCGGACCAAAGACTATCGCTGGACGGTACAGTCATCACTCCCCCGGACCGGTTCCCAACGGAACCGGCTCTGCTCCCAGATCCTCCACAGGGTTGGCCAGTGCGCCCGATACTCCGCCAAGGCACTGTTTTTCTTAAGATAGG
This sequence comes from uncultured Gammaproteobacteria bacterium, assembly GCA_965364575.1. Taxonomy (GTDB): domain Bacteria; phylum Pseudomonadota; class Gammaproteobacteria; order Steroidobacterales; family XN24; genus CAMYOC01. The sequence goes on along the minus strand of CBDTYJ010000010.1, from coordinate 13,621 downwards.
TCTGGCGGGCGCGGCGTCGAAAGCGAGCGTCGCGCCCCCTGACTATAAATCACATGGGGGTGCGGCGGTCAATGCCATGGCTGCCGCCGCCACTGGGCCCGGGTGACCCGCCAGTCCCCGCTCTCCTGGCGCAATGCCAGCCGCATCCACAATCGGTCACCGTCGATATCCAGCGCCGAGCCGGAAGCCTGATCCCGGGCGACGACAAAGAGCTGCATGTCAGCGTTGGCCAGTTCCTCAGAGATCACATCCACCTCGAGATCCCGCACCAGCACGACACTGTCCGGATACCGGGCGAACAGCATCCGCAGCATGAATCCGACAGCCCGGCGATCGCGGCCGTCTATGTCGCGATATTCGCCGGACAGAAGGCCGAGCAAGCCGTCGACATCTCCTTCCTCACCGGCGTCCTGGGCCTGTTCGACCAGGTCAGCGATGGCGCGCTCCGGAGGGGGCACCTGCCCGCTGCAGGACGCCAGAGACATCGTGGACAGGATCAGCAGCGGGAGGAGCGGGAAGGTGGGTGCGAACCTAATTGGCGCGGCGTTGAGTGAGATAGACACCGTCTCGAAAATCCTCGAAGTACAGCCAGAGCAAGGGGTGGCGGATCCGCTCGCCGGAAGCGTCTGCCAGCAGATGCTGCTGGGCGACGTAGGTTTCGTGGGCGGACCCGTGCCGGAGCACCCGGTACCACGGCTGGTCCTTCGGAGTAGGTGAGCTTGCCATCTCTTCGTGCCAGGCGTCCGTTTCGGTAAATACCGGATCCACGTCCACCACCACACCACGGTACCCCAGCCGCTGGTGCCTCACCAGCTGCCCGACGTGGAAGAGAGATTCGTTTATCAGCTCCGTCATGATGTGTGACGCCCGCATGCTCAGGAGTATAGTCGTCCTGGCGGGGGCCGGCGGCACGACGGGGTGCGCGGACCGGACAGGCGGATCAAGGGGTGAATGGCCGCCAGTATTGGATGATCGAGACATGAGCGAAGAGACACTGCCGAGGAAAATCAGGGACTTCTGGTTCGGCCGCACGATCACCGATCCGTCCGCGATTGCCGGGCGGACGGACTTCTGGTTCGGCGTCGATGCGGCGCGGGATGCGGCGATGAAAACCGAGTGGCTGCAGGTCACCGAAGATGCCATCGCTGGCCGGCTGGACAAGATGGGATCGACGCCATCGGGGCGGCTGGCCCTGATCCTGCTGCTGGATCAGTTCACGCGAAACCTGTTCCGGCATTCACCACGGGCTTTCGAGAAGGACGGCCGTGCCCGCTATCTCATGCGCGACGGCATGAGCCGGCAGATGGATCTGGCCCTGTCACCGATCGAACGGTGTTTCTTCTATATGCCGCTGCAGCATTCCGAGTTCCTGGAAGACCAGGAGAGTTCGGTGTCCCGTTTCGAGCAACTATTGAGCGAAGTCTCCCTGGAGCACCGCGAGGTGTTCCAGCCGTTCCTCGACTACGCCAGGCTGCACCGGGACATCGTCGCCCGTTTCGGACGATTCCCGCACCGCAATGGGACACTGAACCGGCTGAGCACGCGGGAGGAACGCGCCTATCTGGCCGGCAATGCGCCCCGATTCGGCCAGGCCTGAGACCGCTCAATCGGGGAGCTGATCGGCCACCCACTGCTCACTGACCCGGCTGAGCAGATCCAGGGGCACCTCGCCGCTCAGCAACACCATGTCGTGCCACTGGCGCAGGTCGAATCGCTCGCCGAGCGCGGCTTCCGCCTCTGCCCGAAGGGCGCGCAATCGCAGCTGCCCCATCTTGTAAGCCAGCGCCTGCCCCGGGATGACGATATATCGCTCTACCTCCGGCACCACTTCGAGCTCCGGGATAGACGAATTATCCAGCATGTATTGGATGGCCTGCTCCCGGCTCCAGCCCATGCGGTGGATGCCCGTGTCCACGACCAGCCGCAGGGCGCGGAGCATCTCGTCATTGAGCTTGCCGAAGTACTGGTAGGGGTCGGTGAACATCTGCATCTCGATCCCCAGGTCCTCGGCATACAGCGCCCAGCCCTCGGTATAGGCCGTGACCCAACCGAAGCGACGGAAGCGCGGCAGGCGTGTGTTCTCCTGGTTCAGGGTGCCCTGGAAATGATGGCCCGGCGAGGCTTCGTGCAGGAACAGGGTGACCATGCCCCAGCGTGGCAGACGGGCGATATCGTGGGTGTTGAGGTAGAACACGCCGGGTCGCGAACCGTCCAGGGAGGGGGACTGATAGGAGGCACTCGCCGCCGACTCCGCCCGGAACGCCTCCACCGGACGGATCTCGAACCCGGCCCTGGGGAACACCGAGAAGTATTCGGGCAGAACCCGGTCGACACTGGCCTCGACACCGCGGTAGTCGCGCAGGGCATCCTCGCCATCGGTCCAGAAGAAGCGCGGATCGGAACCGAGGAAGTCGAAGAACGCGTGGAGATCGCCGTCAAAACCGACCTGGCGACGCACCTGATCCATCTCGCCCAGAATCCGCTCGACCTCGCCGAGACCGATCTCGTGGATCTGCTCCGGGCTGAGGTCCGTGGTGGTGTGATAGCGGACCAGGAAGTCATACCAGGCTGCGCCGTCCGGCAGCGCCGAGTAGCCGATGGTGGTGCGTGCCTCGGGCAGGTATTCATCGGCGAGGAAATCGCGGATTCGGCGATAGGCCGGCACCACGGTCCCCATGATGGCGTCGCGATAAGCCGCGCCGAGCCGCTCCCGCTCCGGCTCCGCGAGTGAATCCGGAAACGATGCTATGGGTCCGAAGAACACGCTTTCCTCCGGCCGCTCGACCACGTGGTAGGAAAGCTGCGCGATGAGCCGCTCCACCGCGATCCTCGGCAGCACGACGCCGCGCACCACCCCCTCACGCAGGTTGCCGATGGCGACATCGACCTGTTCGCTGAAGATCGCCATCCGTGCCAGGAAATTGTCGTAGTCACTTGCGCTCCGGAACGGCTGGATCCCCTGCCCGGAACCCATCTCCGCGAATGCGTTGGCAAATGAATTCATCTGGTCCAGCGGCAACAGGTAATCCGGATAATGCAGGCCCTCCAGCGTCGTCTCCCGGAACCGGATGAACAGCTCCCGGCTCAGACGGTCGGAGGCATCGAGCCCGGCTGGATCGATGGCCAGCGCCAGATCCCGGTAGTGCTGGGCCTGGGCCTTGAGGCTGGCCCGGTACTCCGGGCCGAAAGAGATGGCCATGCGGTCGTCATAACGGTGATCGCCGATCGCCGTCGCGAAAGTGGGGTTGAGCCTCAGATAGTCTTCAAAGAAATCCTCGAACACCCCATGTAGCGACGCGGCATCGCTGCCCACCCCGGATGCCGCAACGGGGACGTCGCCGGTTCCGGCGGGCGCCGGGGATGGCTGATCGGCGACCGGGGGAGGCTCCCGGCCGCAGGCCGACAGCAGCATCAGGCAGGCCGCCATCGCAGATAATCTGAAGATTCCGTTCACGTGCATCCCCCCGGATCGGCGCTCGGCGACGGACCCACAGCCATGACCGGGTCGGGATTATACCGCCGCTTGCTGCAGCCTCCGTCGCGACACGAACCGGAAGCGGAGATTGAGGAACAGGGCGGTCAGCGACAGACCGATGATCAGGGCCACCCAGACCGCCTGGGGTCCCAGCGCCAGTTCGACGCCCAGATACCAGGCCGCCGGGAACGCGGCCAGCCAGTAGCAACCGAAGTTGATCAACATGGGCACGCGGGTGTCCTTGAAACCCCTCAGGGCGCCGGCGGCGCCGACCTGCAGGCCATCGGAGATCTGGAAGATCATGGCCATGGTCAGCAGGGACACGGCCAGCGGCAGCACGTCGCCGTCGCCGGTATAGAAGGCCGCGATGTCGGCCCGGAACAACAGCAAGACCATGGCCGACAGAGCCATCAGCCCGCCGCACATGATGATACCGATGACACCGATCCGGCGCCCCAGCTCCGGATCGCCGCGCCCCAGTGCGTGGCCCACGCGGATGGTCAGCGCGGAGTGGACGGCCAGGGGGATCATGAACATGGTGGCGGCAAAATTGATGGCGATCTGATGGGCGGCGACCACGGTCGCGCCCAGCGTCCCCATCAATACCGCCACCGCGCTGAACAGACCCGCCTCCGAGACGACGCTGACCGCGATCGGCAGCCCCAGGGCCAGCAGATCCCGCAGCCTGGTGGCATCAGGTGGATCGAATCTCGCCGCCAGTCCGAATCGCCTGTAGCGACGCTGGGTCCCCACATAGACCGCCATCAGCGCGAACATCGCCCACATGGACACCGCGCTGGCCACGCCGCAGCCGACCGCCCCCATGGCAGGGAAACCCAGCTTGCCGTACATGAAGACCCAGTTGCCGAGGACGTTGACCACCAGTCCGAGCAGGGCCACATACATGATCGGCCGGGTCCAGCCGATCCCCTCGCTCATGAAGCGCAGGCTCAGGTAGGCATACATGGCGGGCAGACCCCAGGCGATGGCGTCCAGATATCCGGCCGTCAACGGGATCACGGAGGGGTCCACCCCCACGGCCGAGAGAACCGCGTCGGCCCGGGTCAGTGCCAGCATCAGCACCAACGCCAGAGCCTGGCTGAGCCACAGGCATTGACGGGTATAGTCGCCGACCTCGGTATCGCGGCCGGCGCCAACGGCGTGGGCCGCAGTGGGACTCATGGCCATCAGCACACCGAGACCGAACAGGAATACCACCATCCACGTGCTGCCGCCCACGGCCACCGCAGCCAGATCCCGGGTGCCGAGCCGCCCGGCCATCACCGTATCGGCGAAGCCCATGCCGGCGATCGCCAGGTTGTTGGCGATCAGGGGGCCCGCCAGCACCAGCAGACGGACGCCGTGGCCCAGGGCCGTTTGCTGATTGCGATTGCTGCGCATGAATCCCGGGCCTCGATGCAGAAGCGGGATTCTACTGCGGCCGCGTGCCACCTTGCCAAGGTCCGGAGCAGGCTCCATCATGGCCGCCGCGCCGGTCGCCCGTTCCGCCTGCCCAACCCCGGACCACACGGAGTCCCATGGAAAGTCTCAACAGCATCATGTCCACCATCAACGGTGTGCTCTGGCACAACGCGGTCCTGATCACCGTGCTGGGGACCGGTGTCGTGTTCACGATATGGAGCGGGTTCTCCCAGTTCCGGGCGCTCAGCCACGGCAGCCACGTGCTTCGAGGCCGCTACGACGACCCGGCGGATCCGGGGGCCATCAATCATTTTCAGGCCCTCTCGGCAGCGCTCTCCGCGACGGTGGGCCTGGGCAACATCGGCGGCGTCGCTCTGGCGATCGCGCTGGGTGGGCCGGGGGCAGTGTTCTGGATGTGGATAGTGGGCTTCTTCGGCATGGCGCTGAAGCTCACCGAAGTGACCCTGTCGATGCTCTACCGGAACACGGAAGATCCGGACAATCCGCACGGCGGGCCCATGTGGGTGGCGAGCAAGGGTCTCGCTCGCCTCGACCCGAAGTTGGCGGGCGTCGGCAAGCTGATCGGCGGGATCTTCTGTATCACGCTGCTGGTTTCAACCGTCACCGGCGGCAACATGTTCCAGGCCTGGAACGTGGCCGAGATCACCCACAGCTATTTCGGCATCCCGGGCGTGGCGACCGGCATCGTGCTGGCGGTGCTGGTCGGGATGGTCATCATCGGCGGCATCAAACGCATCGGTGCCGTCGCCGGGCGCCTGGTACCCATCATGGTAGCGCTGTATCTGCTGGCAGGTACCTATGTGCTGGTGGTGAACGCAGGATCTCTGCCGGAGGTGCTCAAGCTCATCGTCGTCTCCGCCTTCAGCCCCACCGAAGCCGGGGGCGCGTTCCTGGGCGGCACCATGGGCTACGCGTTCCTGTTCGGGATGAAGCGGGCCCTGTTTTCCAACGAAGCCGGACAGGGCTCCTCGCCCATCGCCCACTCCGCGGCCAAGACCCGGGAGCCGGTCCGTGAGGCCGTGGTCGCGGCCATGGAGCCGTTCATCGACACCCTGATCGTCTGCACATTTACCGCCCTGGTCATCCTCTCCACCGGAGTCTGGAACCGCAGCGGAGACAGCGAGTTCGGCATTCCGCCGGAGATCCAGCGGAGTGAGTCGGGGCAGTGGACGCTGGAATCGGTACCGGCACCGTTAAGCCCGGATCCGGAATGGCACGACGGTGAAACGGTGTTCATGATCGTCCAGGCCCATGACAACGAGAAGGCCGGCAACCAGCTGCACAAGATCTTCGGCACCATCTCCGCCGCGCCGAACAGCCGTCCGGTGATCGATTGGGGCGTCCTCGACAGCCCGATCGAGCCGCGTCTGCTGAATGCCCGTCTGTTCATCGACTATCCTGGCGCTTCACTCACCGCCCGCGCCTTCGACACCGTCCAGGACGGGCTCGGAAAGTGGCTGGTCACGCTGGCAGCCTGGCTGTTCGCGTTGTCCACCATGATTTCCTGGAGCTACTACGGCGAGCAGGGGATGATCTATCTGGCCGGAGAGCGCTCGGTGATGCCCTACAAGATCGTCTATTGCGGCCTGATCGTCGTGGCGACCGCAGGCCTGATCACCACCGATGCTCAGCTGGATAACCTGACCGGAATCGGTACCGGCGTCATGCTGTTCGCCAATATCCCGATCATGTGGATCTTCGGCAGGCAGGCCATGCGTGCTTACCGGGATTACATGGACCGGCTCAAGAGCGGGCGCATGGGCCCCGGACACAAGCCGCCCAGCCTCGAGGATCTGATCAGCGGGCGCGACGTCGCCTGAGGACCGCCATCGTCAGCGATGGTCGTACTTGAATTTCATGTAGGCGATGCCCGGCGCCAGCACCACCCGCCAGGCCAGTTCGATCTCTTCTGAAAATTCCAGGTCGAACTCCCGCGCGGTCGCGATCAGGCTCTCCAGCCAGAGGTCGTAGAGATCGGGACTGATGTCCCGGTCCCAGCGGCTGTGCCGCATGGCGGTCCGGCGAAAGTGCTCGCTGGCGGCGCGGCTGGTGGAGAAATCCGTCATCTCCTGTAACGACCGGCCCAGCATCCGTTTCTGCCGCTCCATGTCCACCCCGTGAAAGCGGGCCGCCACATCCGGCGACGATTCGGTGAATAACTCATAGAAACGGGTAAGGAAATCGTGCTGCTGGGTCTCACCGCCGGTCGCGCGGTAGAGGCTGTCCAGGAAGAATCCCAGGTAGTTCTTCACGCCGCCGCGTGCGCCTCGTCGCTGCGCCAGCATCGACCGCCGACCCGTACCCGTACGACTTGCCGGCTGGGTGTCCAGCGGACGACCCGATCCTCCCCGGGCTCCACCGAGACCCTGCGTTCACGCGCGATCTCGGGCCCGTTCCGGAACTCGAAATCACAGCGGATCTGCCCGGCTTCGAAATTCCTGACCCGCAGGACCACGGCCTCGTCGATGTCCACGCGGATGATCTCTACCTCGAGGCCCTCCAGGTTGACGTCGATGTCTACGCGGAACGCTTCGGCCCGGCCCGCCAGCAACAGAGCCAGCAGGAGAAGGTTTCTAGCGATCTTCATCGCCTCCTCCCGATCCCTTCGTGCTCGTCCGCTGATTCTTCGTGAATCGCGACTCGACCTGCTGCAGTACCTCGTCCACGGTCCAGTCGGGGCGTTCGCCCCGGTGCCGGCCCCGGACTCCGAACAGGTCTATCCTGGCCTCCATCTGGCGGCCGAAGTCCAGCACCTGGTAGAAGTTCATGCCGGGCCTCGGGTTCGGGCTGATGAAATCCATGATCGCGGCGCCGATGGCCAGTGGACTGAGCAGCACGTCTTTGAGTGCATCGATCAGCAGCTTGGCCTGGAACGCCAGCAGGTCCCGGAACAGGCGCCGCCGCCGCATGGTGTCGATCCGCTCGCGATCCCCGGATTCCGGTGCCACTTCCATATAGAATCTCCGTCGAGTGCGGGAGCGCGGCCGCCGGCGGCAACCTTGATGCGCACCACGCCAAGTATGATCTAATTCCCACAGGGTTTCAGGCAAGAGAGGACGGCATGCCCAGGTTCATCGGCGAGGCCGATTATCGGCACGGGAGCGAGGACAGCCTCGGCATCCTCATGGTCAATCTCGGCACGCCGGAGGATCCGTCACCGAAGGCGGTACGCCGCTACCTGGCGGAGTTCCTCTGGGACCCGAGAGTCATCGAACTGCCGCGGCCGCTGTGGTGGCTGATCCTCCATGGCATCATCCTGCGCATCCGGCCGCGTCGATCCGCCGAGGCCTATGCCAAGGTCTGGACCGATGAGGGCTCGCCCCTGATGAGCTGGTCCCTCAAGCAGCGCAAGGCACTGCAGAAAGAGCTGGGATCCGCGCTGCCGGCCCCGGTGCACGTGGCCCTGGGTATGCGCTACGGAAAACCGTCGATCGCCTCCGCTCTCGAGGAGCTGCGGGCCAGAAACGTCCGCCGGCTGCTGGTGCTGCCGATGTACCCCCAGTATTCGGCGACCACGACCGCGACAGTCTTCGATGCAGTCAGTACCGCCCTGATGCATTGGCGCTGGATCCCGGAGCTGCGCTTCATCGGCGCCTTCCATGACGAGCCCGGCTACATCGCCGCCCTGGCGGCGAGCGTGCGCGAACATTGGGCCAGCCATGGCAGGGGCGAGCACCTGCTGATGAGTTTCCACGGCGTCCCGCGCCGCTACCTGCTGGCCGGCGATCCCTATCACTGTCAGTGCCAGAAGACCGGACGGCTGGTCGCGGAGGCGCTGTTCCTGAAGGACAGCGAGTGGACACTCAGTTTCCAGTCCCGGGTCGGTCGCGAGGAATGGTTGCGTCCTTACACGGACGAGACCATCGAAGCCATGGGCAAAGCCGGGGTCAAACGCCTGGATGTCATCTGTCCCGGCTTCTCGGCGGATTGCCTGGAGACCCTGGAGGAGATCGCCATGCAGAACCAGGAGCTGTTTGTCGAATCCGGCGGCGAGCAGCTGCGCTACATACCCGCGCTCAACGCGCGCCGGGATCACATCAGTTTCCTGGCCCAGCTGGTTCTGCGTCATCTCCAGGGCTGGCCCGAGGCTTCGCCGGCCTGGGACCGGGAGGCGCTGCAAGCCGAGCGCCGCAAGAGCGCAGAACGGGCCGCCGCCAGCGGCGCCTGAGCCATGCTGCTGGGCAGATTCCTCGAGATCAGCCTCTGCTCTCCCGAGCTGCTCGAGTCGCTCGGCTTCTACGAGCGTCTCGGCCTGACCCAGGCGGTCGCCGGCGACATCTGGGAGCACGGGTACGGCGTGGTCTCGGACGGTACTGTCGCCGTCGGCCTGCACGCCTATGAATTCCCCTCACCGGCCCTGGTCTGGGTGCGGCCGCGGCTGGCAGAGTTTGCCCGCCAGCTGGAGGCCCGAGACATACCCCTGGAGTTCATCAAGACGGGCGAAGATCAGTTCAACGAACTGGGTTTCCTCGACCCGGACGGTCAGATGATCACGCTGCTCGAGGCCCGGACCTTCTCACCACCGTCGACGCCTCCGCCGCCGCCGGCGGCCGGATTTTTCCGCGAATACCGCTATCCGGTCAGGCGCCTGGACGACGCCATCGAATTCTGGGAGTCCATGGGCTTCGTCGCCACCGACGTCAGCGAAGGGCCGGCAGCCCGGGCCGCCCTGACCAGCGATGGCATCGACCTCTGTGTCTACGAATCATCCCGGCGCGAGCCACCGGTGCTGGTATTCGCCAGCACTGATCTGGCGCGGACCGCGGAGCTGTTGAGCGGACGTGATCTGGCGCCGGCGCCCGGGGAAGACGCCGTGTCCGAAGGGCCCTGCCTGACCCTGCGGGCGCCCGAGGGCACATCGATCTGCATCCTGTGCGAGCCGATCTGATTCAGGGGCCGACTTCGGAAAGCAGGGACCCGATCATGTCCTCGGCACGGGCGAGATAAGCCCCGCCGAAAAGATTGAGATGGTTGAGGACATGGTAGAGGTTGTACAGCCCGGTCCGCACCGGCGCGCCTGGCGCCGCTGGCCACCGCTCTTCATAGGCCGCATAAAAATCCGGTCCGAATCCGCCGAATAGCCGGGTCATGGCCACGTCGGCCTCTCTATGCCCGTAGTAGACGGCCGGATCGAAAATGAACGGCGTCCCGTCCTTGTCTGCGGCCCAGTTGCCGCCCCAGAGATCGCCATGCAGCAGGGCCGGCTCCGGCACCCCGTCGGCGAAGAACGCGCCCACAGTCTGCTGCAGCCGGCGACCGGCATCGATCATCCGGGCCGGCCACCCCTGATCCCGGGCCAGATCCAGCTGGAAACCGAGACGATGTCGGGAGAAGAATTCGGGCCAGCTGTCGGATGCCGGGTTGGGCTGGGGCGTGCTGCCGATCGTGTTGTCCCGGTGCCAGCCGAAGTGCGGGGCGAGGCAGGCGTGCTGCCGCGCCAGACCCGCACCCAGCTTCCGCTCCGTCTCGTCCCCCGGGCGGCCGGTCTCCAGATATTCCAGCGCCAGCCAGGCGATCGGACCGCTGGCCCCGTAACCGAGTACTTCGGGCACCCGGAGGCCTCCGGCGTTCTTCAGCTCGCCGAGGCCCTCGGCTTCCGCCTCGAACATCGGCAGCCTGTCCGGCTCGTTTGTCTTCAGGAACACATCACTCTGGCCACAGCTCAGACGCCAGGCCGCATTGATACAGCCGCCACCCACCGGCCGGGCTGACGCCGCGCTCAGGTCCCGGCCCAGCTGCCCGCCGATCTCCGCCAGCGCCTCCCGGATGGCGGCGCTCACGGGCCGGCCGCCAGACGTGCCAGCTGCTGGCGCAGCCGGGGTCCGAAACCCAGGCGATCGAACAAGCCGATCACCGCTTCCTCGTCCGGGCCCTGGAGACGCAGGTCCTCGGCCGAGACCGTCATCGGCATATCGGTGACGATGCGCGTCAACTCCCGCGCCAGGAAGGCCGCGTCCCGGTGTTCGCGCAGCCGACGGGCCACGCTCCTGGCGCCGCGGATGGGCAGCGTCTCGACCTGGTCCAGATTGTCGAAAAGGCTCTCCAGGGACTCGTACTTTGCCATGAGAGCGGCGGCCGTCTTGGCGCCGACGCCGGGCACGCCGGCGATGTTGTCGACCTTGTCGCCGACCAGCGCCTGATAGTCGGCCAGACGCTCGGGCAAGGCCCCGAACTTCGCGGCAATGTCCCGATATTGGTAGGACACATCGTCGACCGGATTGAGAAACACGTCGCCGGTGCGCAGCAGCTGCGCCAGATCCTTGTCCCGGCTGACGATAGTGCTGGGCATCGCTTCGGCCCTGCAACGCCATGCCAGGGTGCCGATGATGTCATCCGCCTCGAATCGCTCATGGGCAAAATGACGGATCCCCAGAGCGCCGGTGATCTCCCGGCAGAACCCGAATTGTCGTTCCAGCTCCGCCGGCGGCAGTTCGCGGTTGGCCTTGTACTGCGGGAAGATCTCGTTGCGAAATGAGGTGGTCAGGCTTTCGTCGAAGGCGACGGCCAGGTGTGACGGACGCGTCCGCTCGAGCAGGTCGCACAGGAATCCGGTGTAACCGTATACCGCATTGACCGGCCGGCCTTCAGCGTCGCTCATCCGGTCAGGGATGGAGAACCAGGCGCGGAACACGAATACGCTGGCGTCGACAAGATGGATCAAGATTCTCCTCCGATTGGCCGGCCCCCGAGACGTCGACGCTTTGTCCTGTCATGCCTTGACATAAGTCGTGACGGGATTAGGGAACTCTGTCGGAGAAGTTTACAACCGATGCCGAAGTCGGGACGGGCGCCCGAAGATAAGTATCGCATTTTCAGAGAGTTGCGGAATCCGGCATGGAATCTGCAAGTTCCAATCCGCGCGTCGCATCGGTCTGGAAACCATACAGATGACGAAGACTTTTTCGCCTTTCTTTGCCGCGCTGCTCGTGATCCTCTGGCTGCTTCTTGTCGCGGTGGAACGAGCATCGGCGGCGGACACGGTGGAGACGGCCGCACAGATCAGCTCGACTGTGGACCTGCGCTAGACGCGAGCCACGGGGGCTGAAAGAACCAGAGGGGGGAGGTGCAGCCCGCGGGCTGCATATCCGGAGGCCCCGCCGATACGGCGGGGCTTCTTTTCTTTCACAGGACTCAAGCGTTCCAGCGGGGCGCGGTACCGGCCGCCGACAATCGGGACAGGCGCTGGTGCAGCGGGCTGCTGCGCGGGAAATGGGCCAGCAGGTACTCCATCTGATCGGCCAGGACCCGCCGTCCCTTGAGGTAAATGTACTCCGCGTAGGTCGGCGTGAACGGCACCGCCAGCAGCTGCAGCGCGGCCTGCTCAGGCGTGCGGCCGGCCTTGTAATGATTGCAGCGCCGGCATGCGGTGACGACGTTGGTCCATACGTCCTTGCCACCCTGGGAAATCGGGGTGACGTGGTCGCGGGAAAGCTGGCCGCCGGGGAAAGTATCGCCGCAGTACAGACAGAGGAACGCGTCCCGTTTGAACAGGGCGAAATTGTTCAGTGGCGGCGCGTAGTCGTTCCGGCGCAGCATGCCGATCTGCGGCGTGCCGTGGGTCGCGATGATCGAGCTGAGTCTCAGGATGGAGCGGCGGCCGCTGGCGGCATTGATGCCGCCACGGACCTGCATCAGGAGCGAGCCGCACTCGTAGGCGACCTGCTCGGTGTGATACAGACGCACCGCCTCCCGATAGTCCACCCATTCCAACGGCATGCCGGCCACGTCGGTCCTGAGGATCTGTTGGGACAGGCTGGTTTCCATGCTGTCATCGGGAGTTGACCCGGCGCGATTCGCCAGAGCTGTTATTCCAGAACCGGAGCAGAAAATCAATCCACGATGCATCCCGAGGTGGCAACCGCGGCTCAGGGGGCTAAACTGTGTCGGACCTGGACATGCAAGAATAAATCGGCAGGAGGAATCCCATGGGGTTAACGATCGGTATCGTCCGGGAATCGCATCCGGGCGAGCGGCGCGTTGCGACGACCCCGGAAGTCGCGTCCCAGCTCATGAAACTCGGCTACGGGGTGGTCGTTCAAAGCGGCGCCGGCGCGGAGGCCAGCTTCTCGGATGATGCCTATCAGGCTGCGGGCTGCGAGATCGCCCCCGCCACGCGGGACATCTACGACCGATGCGATATCGTGCTGAAGGTCCGGGCGCCGGAGGGCGAAGAACTCGGCATGCTCCGGTCCGGGCAGACGCTGATCAGCTTCATCTGGCCGGCCCAGAATCCCGATCTTCTCAAGACACTGACCGAGCGCGGCGTGACCGCGCTGGCGATGGACAGCGTGCCGCGGATTTCGCGGGCCCAGAAGATGGACGCCCTCAGCTCGATGGCCAACATCGCCGGCTACCGGGCTGTGGTCGAGGCGGCCCAGCACTTTGGTCGCTTCTTCACCGGACAGATCACCGCTGCAGGCAAGGTCCCTCCGGCCAAGGTCATGGTCATCGGCGCCGGTGTCGCGGGACTCGCCGCGATCGGCGCGGCCAGGAGCATGGGCGCCATCGTGCGGGCTTTCGACACGCGTCCGGAAGTGAAGGAGCAGGTCGAGAGCATGGACGGCGAGTTCCTGATGCTCGACTTCGAGGACGAGGACGGATCCGGCGAAGGCGGCTATGCCAAGGTCATGAGCAAGGAGTTCATCGACGCCGAGATGGCCTTGTTCGCCGAACAGGCGAAGGACGTCGACATCATCATCACCA